>NZ_CP021332.1:0-148622 GCF_003433515.1 Maritalea myrionectae | reverse complement strand
TTTCGAAAGCTCGAAGCCAATAGTCTTTTGCCAAATCGTTTCAAACGCGCGGTCGATAATCCGACACCTTGTTGTGCCATTTGCTGATTTCCTTTATGGGGCGTACAGGATGCCTTTGAATTATAATATTAAACGCAGCTTAATATGTCCAGTTTGCGAGGTAATCGGCCTAGTTACAAGAATTGCAAGCTCATATGATTTGCTGCCCTAAACCAATAAGAGGCGTTTCAGTTCAACCCTTTCGGGCAATGCCCAAAATCGGAACAAGCATTGATGCAATTCTGATGTTCGCCATTACCCAGGAGTGAAACCGCGGTCGATCTTCGCGTGGTGTGCCGGTCACAGCAATCTGGATAGCTTCACCATTGTTCGCACACCACAAGAGGGCAGGCCATGTGTGGACTAAATTAGGTCGCCCATCGTCAAAGTATAGCTTTAGAACATCGCGATTAAGTCCTTCATGCCACACAAGATATCTTTAATGCCGAAGCGCCAGCGACAATAGCCGCAAATCAACCATTCGGCGAGCCGCTGTGGCCGGGGTCTGACTCCAACTACAAGAGCGGCACCTAGTTTATGTGCCGTAATGAAATCTGGGATGAGTTCGGGATCGTGCTCTCCATCAGCATCGATGGTTATCACGACGTCAAAGCCTTGATCATAGGCCCGCCGCAATCCGTGCTCAATCGCGCCCTCATATCCGCTACTTCCTGCAGTCTTGGTTACAAGGCCCCCCGCGTCTTGAGCGATGCGTTCGGAGCCATCAGTGGAGCCGTCATCAACCACTAAAACTGTGCCAAACTGTTTGCAAGTCCTTATGATCGGTGCAATTGTAGCACTCTCATTATAGCAGGGAATGACAATGGCAACTCGCGGTTCTCGTTCCGCTTTCTGCACGGTCATTCTACGTCTGGCCAACTTAGATATTCCCCCGCTTGTTTGGCATTCGTCAGGGATTTGCCCAGCACAGTATCCCAGTGACGAGGGTCGATTGCATCCGCAGGACAGGGACGCAAACACTCTAGGTCGTCTGCATCCAAAATGTGCCCCACAGGTAAATCTCCTTTAACCCGGATGGAACGACGCTGCACAATCACGGTCTCGGACTCATTATCTTCGAAGCGTTTTACTCCGTCACCCAGCGCTAGTTCAAGTTCACGAGTAGCGTGAACCATTTCGCGCCAGGTAACTGGATTTAGTGCAAACGAATGGTCGGGACCGATGCGGCTATTATCATCGGTAAAATGCTTCTCGATTACCCTTGCGCCCAACGTTACGGCGCCTAACACTGCAGAATGGCCCGGGGTGTGATCAGAAAGCCCTAGTACCATGCCCGGGTAGCGTAACGCAAACGCGCGCAGCACATTAAGATTCACGTATCTAAAATTTTTAAGTGAGCCAGTGTAATTTGTATTACACTGGAATAGTACGATATTGGGATTATGGCGCAGCACTGTTTCGACGGCTTGCACGCTGTCTTCCATATCAGCAGCGCCAGTCGCTATTAGCACAGGCTTTCCCTGCTTTGCCACCTGCTCAATAAACTTATGCCAGGTTACGTCTCCCGAACCAATCTTAAAAGCTGGCACTAACGGCGCCACTTCTTCGAGTGCCTCAAAATCATAGGGCGTGGTCATGAAATCTATACCGATTTTATCGCATTCTTCCTTAAGGGGGGCGGTCCAATCCCTACGGAAGTGATATTGGTCATAAACATCGACCACGGACTTTTCCCATGCGGCTTGGTGGGCCATATTTGTTTTTAGGCTATCAAAGCCTTTTTGACTAACGATCTTATTTGGCAAGAAATGTTGGAATTTTGCACAATCAGCTCCTGCCTCCTTGGCAAGGTGCACCAAAGCCTTTGCACGCTCAAAATCACCATCGTGATTGGCAGCTATGTCGGCGATGAAATAGCTGGGGCTACAGCTGTCAATTGTTGTGCCCGCAATTCTTATGGATGAATTCCAACGCATTACGCCGTTCCTTTATCTAGTTCCTGAGCATCTGCCCTCCAGGGAATTACGTGGCTCTTGGGGGAGATGTCAAGGTGCCGTAATAGATAAATTACCCCAGTTGCTCGTACGCGTCTTGGCGTTTTTACCTAATTACACGCTGCAGCAAATTATGGGTGACAAGCTGGTCGACCAGATCAGCGACCTCCAGTGCATCGGCTCCAATAGTTTCCGCAAGTTCAATTAGATCACGTGTACCATCACAATAGGCAAGGACGTGCATAAGATTACGTACTTTCCTCGCACCATTTGGAATGCTAACTGTCGGGTAAAGGCCGCGCTTGCCTAGTTGTGGTTCACCAATCACTGTTGTTTGCCATTTGCCATTCGCTTCAATCACTCGTAGGCATTTACGCAATACATCATACGATCCTTGCAATCCACGAGGTGTCACCAACTCTAAATCATCCAGCGAAGTGTGGTATTCTGGGTATTCTCCATATTTCGAGCGCATGATTGAGGCAACAGGAAGATCCACACCCGGCGCGCAATACTGGCGCTCGTCTGAGCCGCGTTCGAGAAAGCTATATTTAATATGACTTGGCGCATGATTAGAGAGTACATGACCTGCAACGCGGTCGCTCAGGCTATCACCTTTTCGACTAGGCATAAACGAATAAACACGCTCGTCGCCCACGCAAGATATGTTGAAACCTGCTTTCACGCGGGAGCGCAAGTGGTCGAGATGTCGCGAAATATACACCAGCGACCCAATTGTCTCTGGGATAAATACAAAGCGGTAGGTATAGCGGCGTGGCGCAGAGTTTACCCACTTTGCTAGCCAGGTGGCAACTGCCGGGCCCGACAGCTCGTTGTTGGCCATCGAAGGGTGGCAAACATAAGTGGAAAGAAATATCTCCTCCTCGGTTTCGCCTGGTATTACTAAATCGGCATAATCGAGTTTTCCAGCTATCAGATCTGAATCAATCATCGCGCGGTAGGTTCCTGGTTTAAGCGCTTTGCGTTGCGCGTGCTTTAAACAGAACCCCCAACGACGATTATAATATGAAGTGACATAAGGAATTGCATCTGGCTGGTCAGGCAGAGAATAAAGGTGTTCTTGTAATTCCGACAACGACAATTCTCTGTCTACCGGAATACTGTAGCCCACCACGTGCAGATTATTGTCGTCCATGTTCACAACAACTTCGCCATCTGGCCCGATCAATTTTGCGCTACGAATGTGCCATTCAGGAGGCACGGTCCAGTCAAAGACCTGCTCTCCGCTGGCAATTTGGTGACGTCGCAAGCTTGGAAGGTGCTGAGTGAGGATATCTAACGTTTCGCGTATGCCCGGACCTGTTATGCTTCTGCAAATAGGAAAGAGGGTACGGACCAAGTCGTGCATTTCTTGGCCGGGGTTATCGCCAATCATTGGAGAGTGCGTAGTCATGGCCATATCTTTCAGGTAAATTGACGATAGGTGTTCAAGTTGTCTCAACGCGAGCGCGGGTTACGCTTACTAGACCTTTGTATGTAAGCATTTTTTCCACGTCACTAGCACTGTAGCGGATTCCAAATAATGCTTCCAACTCTAGAACTAGCTCGATGTGGCGAAGTGAATCCCAGCCGGGCGTATTGCCCACGCCACTGTCCGAAAGGTCGGTGTCGGCAGGCAGGTTAAATCGGGCATGAAGCACCGATGCTATTTTGGATTCTACTGAACTGGTGGCAATATCTGTGGGGGCGCTGGGTGAAGCTTTCTCCTTATCAAGTGTGGCGGTCTGAGCAGAAGCTGTACGATTTTCATGAAAGCCCATAGCACCATAACGTTTGCCGTTCCATTCAACCATCACAGCACCCCCCGCGCGTTCGTCTAGTGCTATTTGTGCAACTTCCTCTGCGATTTCTGGGGGTGCCATCGCAGGAGAGGTGCCTTGGGCAGATTTTGAGTATGCTGTGGCAACCAAACCAGAGAGAATGTTTAAACCGCGTACGCCAAATCCAGAATTACTCTTGTCGAAGGCACCAAGAAACTGGCCTGCCATAGCTTTTGCCGCGGCGTAATTATGCCATCCGGGAACCACACGCTCTGTCGCAACAGTGCCTATATTGGCGAGAACGCCTTCCTGTTGTATCAACATAGCGGGCAGTACGGCTTCGGAAATCTTCTGAAGTGCGGAATAATTTACCTGTACCAACTCTGTCAGTGATGCAGTAAGTGGCGGGGAGGCGCTGTGGAAAACAGATGTAATGTCTCCACGTGATGCTAATTGGCGGCAAAGTGCTTCTACTTCCGCAACCTTGCTTAAATCTGCAGCGAGAAAGTCAATTCGCTGACTGCCTTTTGCGACGTCCGTCAAAGTATTAGACAAGGCATCACGCTTGGGGCCGGCGCCACGGTCCATAAGAAGTAGGTTATGCCCGCGTCGTGCAAGGTGAAGCGCAAGGGCTGTGCCAATTTCACCGGTGGCTCCTGTGATTAGCGTCGTCGTCGGTGCAGGGGCCAGGTCAGGTTGGGCACTTGATGGCTTCCAACTATCAAGTCGTGACATTACTCGCAAGTTTGCTTCGATTACGACTTTTGTGCCCTGCAACACAAGTACTCGGATAGTGAGCGTGCGCAAATTACTATTCACGGCGACTATTTTTGCGCTATAGGTCAATTTATTCCCGTAATAGACAGGTTGAATTGAACGTATCTCGTGACTTAGGTACAAGGAAGGATCTCCAGGGAAGATCATTCCGGCAATGCGCGACAAAGGTGCGATAGTCATGTGCATAGGCACAATTGGACGTAAAAATTCGCTTTCTGCTGCGTATGCTTCATCATGGTGAAGTGGATTGTGATCTCCGCTTAGCTCAGCAAAATTGGTGAAAGCCTCTGGAGTAAAGCTTTTCTCGAACACCGCGATGTCGCCAGCCTGAAATTCCGAGAATTCTTTTTGCTCTCTCATATATCATTCCTTGTTAAATGGCTTTTAGTGTTAGCTTCTGAAAGCAAATTTAGAACTGGTCATGAAGCGCAAACCAGTCGGGGATCAAAGCAGGGGCGGCATTGCGCTCCCAATGCCCCGGTAGTTCACATGCATGAAAGCCGTTTTCTTCGAACACATTCCTTACAGGTGTATTACGTGGAGTCTCAATGATCTCACCCCGCAATTTCACCCAACCGCGGTTATGCGCGCGCGTGGAGGCCCAGTTTAAAACTGCGGTCTCAACAGTTCGGCCTAGCACGCGGCACGACATCAAAAACAGATCAATCACTCCAGCACTCTCTTCACGGTCAGGGCGAAGAATTATCAATCCAATATTTTCGCGTTCTGAGAATTTGTCTTGAAGGCCCACTACGGCGACATCGCAGCCGCTAGACTTCATCTCATCAAGGTCGCGGGCCGAATATCGACGGGTGGTTGTGTTGAATTGATTGGTTTTTTGGCATAATTGTGCGGCCCGAGTAATATTATCTCCATTGAGTGGCTGGATGAATAGCTGCATCTGTAATCCGCAAAGGAAATCTTCCATGCTGGCTGCAGAACTGCGTTCAAGATTGATTTTTTGCCGTGCTTTGTAGGAGGCGACGCGCTTACGGTCTTCCTTGCCTGTTTGCAGGACTTCTAAAAAGGGGCTGGCCAAAAGAGCATCAGTATAAAAGGTGGGATCTTGGGGTAGATCCAGCACTTTGACCATTGGGAGATTAAGCTTGATCGCTTCGCGCTCTACCGGGTTATCATCAATGAACATCACAGATTCCAAGCCGAGATCAAGCGATAATGCGATCTCGCGGATATTCTGCCATTTAGGTTGCCAATTAACTCGGTACGCGACCAGATCGTCTGGTCTCAATATCATTGCAGCATGGTTTTCTAGCACATCGAGTGCCAAGCTCTCGTCATTTTTGCTGCACACTGCCAAAGCGAGACCGCGAGCAGCAAGGCTCTTAATGGTTCGCTGAAAGTAGCTGAATGCGTTACCAGGAAAATCACCACCTAAAAGGATACCCTCGGGACCGTCCTCCCCCAGAACACCGCCCCACATGGTATTGTCGAGATCCAGTACTAGCAAGCGCACTGTTTTGCCTAGTTGAGCGAGAACAATCCCAGCCCATCGCTTACTAATCTTTGCGGTAAAGGCTTTTGTGTATGGGATGCGTCCCAAATGCCAAAGCCTAGGATCATAGGGTGCAGTCCCTGACGCGTACTCGGTCGCCAGATCGATCCAGATTACGCCAGGGATACTTTGGAGTTGATCTTCCAGCAGCTTGTTGGCTTGTTCGGTAATATTACGCAACTCATTCATGCGTTCAACATTGTGAGTGTGTGTAGTGGAAAACCGGTGAACAACAATTGTGCCACCGTTTGTTTTTGCGTAATGGCACACGAGGTTGGCATAGTCTTGTACCGCATCCAGAGCATTCTCTGGTTCGGCGAGATCAAGCGCGGGAAGTCCCAGTAAATCCTCAATCCGATCGGCAAAAATAGTTAATTCAGCAGAAAAATTCCATAAGGCTGATCCCGAGTTCATTATTTGTTGGCCTAACTGACCAAATGGTGCCAAATAGTTAATGCAGCGCCGTCCCGGAAGCAATGTTTTGAGTTGTGCCATCAACTCATGCCCCGCGATATCTAAATTGCTGGACCCTAGAAGTGCGATGCGGAATGGCTCCAAGCGTGCAGCCTCCACTCTCAACTCGAGGCGATGGCGAACTTCTGCAGCATTGCCGATAAAGGATAGGGGGTCATCTGAAAGCAGTGATCGCGCACTTTTTGCTATTTCGCCCATCGTTGTTGCTTCAATTTGGGCTCGCCACAACGGCGTTGTCTGGATTGCGTCATGCGAGCGCAGTTGCTGCACCAGGTTCGACCAGTCATTCCGTGCATCCAGATCTAAATCACGTACGTACATTACCGCCTTGGTGTTTATACGTTCACCGTCGCGGATAATCTCGCCATTGAATTCCTTAAAGTGTCGATAAGGAACTTCGGCCAGTTCCTCATAGCGGTGAAAGGGGGTACATGAGCTCCAAGTTGCGCCTAGCATCACTATAGACGCATTGTATTTTTCAAACAGGGCAAAAGGAGATGTGTCGCCGAATGTCGTTCGGGAGACGCAGTTCGAAATTTCCTGCTTAAGTGAACCGACTACCACGAACGAATAAATTGGATGCCGGGTCCGTGTCGCTTGAGGAAAGCTTTCCTTTACCCAGTCGGCTAAAATGCCGGTCTCAGAGGGGGTGTTTCTGCAGTCGAAGCGGCCAGTGCGTGTGAATGAAAAGGTAAAAGCCGGGAATACCAGGGTCCATCCCATTCGCACCAGCTGGTCTATCGCGTAGAGGGCATCCCATTTTTCTAATCCTCCTGGAGGAGCCAACGCAGCTAATGATGAATGTATGACCGCCAAACCAGGTTTGTTGCCCAAAACCGAATGGAGTGCGGAAAAAAAGGCTTCTCTATTTGCGACGGTCATATCTCTTCTACCGATTCTCTGTTGGTTCAAGGCCTCGGAGAGCGGCTCGACATTAGCGCACTCATTTACCTAAATTCAATGGGCAAGAAATTGCCTATAGCTTTGTGTTTCTTGCGATTGGATGCCAGCCAGCCCTACGTGCTTCAGCGATCAATTGATGTGCATTTGCTGGAGCAAGGGGGGCTATCTCAAGAAGCTTTGACACATCCAGTTCCAGCTGCGAAACTGCTCCGGCAGGGGCAGTGCGGTAGTCAAACTCAACACCAGCCTCTCTTAACAAGTCATCCATTGCTAGGACCCCCGGGCATCCAACATTTAAAACGCGCGGTAGGCGTAAGGCAGATTCGCTCAAGCGCAGCAATACGTCTGCTAGTGTCGCAGGTCCAATGTAGCTCCTACGCGGGCAACTTCCATCTGTAAATCGATCAAGTGTCACCGACTGGCGCGCTGCAGTCTGGAACAAGGTGTCTGTACCTGCGACATTTCCCAAGCGCAAGCAGGTGACCTCGGGATAAACTGCCATTGCCTGTTCCATTTCAAGCTTGGATCGGCCGTATGCAGAGGTAGGGTGGCAAGGATTGGTTTCGCTCACTAACGAAGCATAATTGCCATACACTGCTTGACTGGATGCTACCAGCACGCGTGGAATACCTGCAATACGTGCTGCTTTCACGGCTGCGAGGGCGATGGCGCTATTGTCGCTCAGCTTAGCAGCATTATTGCCCCTAACTCCTGCCAACACGATCATGCAGGATGCGTTTTGCCACAGTTTGGGCGCAGGTGTTGCTAGGATGTCCCATTTAAGGGAAAGCCCAGGGAAGCGCGCAATCACATTGGCTGGAGTGCCCGCTCGACACTGCCAGAAGCCACTTGGTGCTGACTTTGGCCAAACACGAGCAAGCGCCTGCCCAATCAGTCCCGTTGCCCCAAGAATAACAGGCCCTCCATTACTTGATTCGTTCATAAACATGCCTTCTTTTGCATAAGGCCTACTGATTTCATACCCAACACTTAACTAAAATACCTATAATATGACGGTTGATAATTTCTCAAGCGTGTCAATAGATGTTCCGTAAGTTTTGTTCTTCTAAAAGCACTTATCGGTGGCGCTCTCTTTCCTTGGAATTTCTTTGTTACAAATAACGAGACTTACGCGTGAGGATATATGGAACCATAGTTTCTATTTTGGGTGAGCAAAGCAACGTTTTTCACAGAAGTTTTTCTGGTTTATAATTGTCCTTCAAGTTATCCGGAATCGTTGTTGGCTCTTTCACATAATTGCGTCTCCAGTGGGCGACCCACGCATTGATAGTCAAAGCCGTGCGCATTAAGGGTTTTTCCTTCATAAAGGTTGCGCAAATCCACCAGTACGGAACTGCGCATTTTAGCCCTCATTTCAGCAAAGGGCAGTTCGCGAAACTCGTCCCATTCGGTCACTATCACGGCGACGTCTGCGTTCTCAACGCAGGCCAGGATGCTTTTGCAATAAGTCACATTCTTTAGATAGCTTTTAGCGTTTTCTATGCCTTGCGGGTCATAGGCGCTAATCTTCGCCCCCATATCCTGTAAGCCCTGAATAATTGAAATGGAGGGGGCTTCACGCATATCGTCTGTGTTGGGCTTAAAGGTGAGGCCCAAAATGGCGATCTTTTTGCCTTTGATTTGGTTTTCGCACATATGTGCAATTTTGCGAGACATTGCGCGTTTGCGATATCCATTGGAGGAAACAATCATTTCGATCAGGCGTAGCGGACGTTCATGGTCTTGTGCGGTGCGCACCAAGGCAAGCGTGTCCTTTGGAAAGCAGGAGCCGCCATAGCCGGGCCCGGCGTTGACAAACTTTTCGCCAATGCGCGAATCAAGGCCAATGCCTTTTGAAACGCCTTTGATGTCTGCGCCCACCACTTCACACAGATCAGCCACTTCATTGATATAAGCGAGCTTGAGCGCCAAATAGGAGTTTGCGGCATATTTGGTAAGCTCGCTGGTGCGGCGGTTCACGTAGAGAATCGGATAGCCTTCTTGGGCGAAGGGAGCATAAATCTCTGCCATAATCGCTTTGGCATAATCGCTTTCAACGCCAATGACGATCCGATCAGGCGTCATAAAGTCCTTAATGGCGGCGCCTTCGCGCAAAAATTCCGGGTTGGACACAATATCAAAATGAAGCTCAGGTCGGGCTTCCTTGACGATGCTCTCCACTTCGTCGCCAGTGCCCACAGGCACTGTGGATTTATTGATGATCACCAGCGGTTTGGCCGCTTGTTCAGCAATGCTTTCGGCGGCCGCGTAAACCTGACTCAGATCTGCATGGCCATCGCTTTCGCGAGAGGGCGTGCCCACGGCAACAAAGGCGGCATCAGTCTTGTTTAAGGCAGCTGCCAAATCTGTGGTGAAATGCAAGCGGCCAGATGCGCGGTTGGCAGCGACCATATCACTGAGGCGCGGTTCATATATGGGCATAATGTTCTGGTTTAGCTTGTCGATCTTTTGGGTGTTTAGATCCACACAAGTGACGTGATGGCCCACTTCCGACAAGCAGACGCCAGACACCAAACCGACATAACCCACACCAATAATTGCAATTTTCATAGGTTGCTCCAAGATGACGCTTGTGTCGCTGCCTTGTCCAATACCAAGCTTATTGCACATCAGATACTCTTGGCGCTTAAACGGCCCCTTCACCAAGTCGACGAAAACTGACTAAGTTATGGAAAACAATTGCAACCTTAAGGAGCGCCTTTTGTGTAGCCAAGGGAGAGCTCAACATGCTCGACGGAAGAGCTCCAACTATTTCATCGCCTCTGCATTAAAGGTTCTAATCTCATCGATGGTTAAGAAGCATTCGTTAGTACCGGAATTGTATTCAAAACCTCTTTCAACCGGTTGCCCGCTCTCTCCCAGCTTATTATCTTTATAATCAATATTTGTGTCGTAAAATTTAATTGTCGGGGAAAGCACATAATGGTCGTCAAACTCAATAGTGAGATGACTATCATCCGCTGGGCACATGATTTCATGCAACTTTTCACCAGGTCGAACGCCTATAATTTCTTGCTTGAGATCGGGAGCCATCGCCTGAGCAAGTTCGGTAATGCGCACAGATGGAATTTTTGGTACAAATATTTCGCCACCCCACATGCGCTGAAAGTTTTTCAACACAAAATCAACACCCTGCTGTAGTGATATCCAAAACCGCGTCATGCTCTCATCTGTGACAGGCAATGTATCTGCGCCACTGTCCACTAAGCTTTGGAAAAAAGGAACAACCGAACCTCTTGAACCTACGACGTTCCCGTAGCGTACAACGGCAAATCGTGTCTCTAGTGAGCCACTAAGATTATTTGCTGCCACAAAAAGCTTGTCAGATGCCAGTTTTGTTGCACCATAGAGGTTAATGGGGTTAGCTGCTTTGTCAGTTGACAATGCAATAACGCGGTGTACTTCGTTCTCAAGAGCAGCATCGATGACATTTTGCGCGCCGTGGATGTTTGTTTTTATACATTCCATGGGATTATATTCGGCGGCAGGAACCTGCTTAAGGGCTGCTGCGTGTATCACATAGTCGACGCCATTCATTGCAGCCTTCAGTCGATCCGCGTCGCGAACATCACCAATGAAAAAGCGTATGCGCGGGTCGGTGAACGTTTGTGACATTTCGAATTGTTTTAGCTCGTCCCGCGAAAAGACTATAATCTTATTAGGCTGGTATCTGGCCAAAATGGTTTGTACATACTTCTTCCCAAAGCTGCCAGTTCCGCCAGTGATGAGAATATTTTTATTGTTAAACAAAATCTTTGCCTTTCCGAGGAAAATATTTTTGGATTGCCCAGTAGGTATTGCAGATACTCAAATTTGTTGTCTTTGTAAATCTGAGTAATCGCATTTTATGAACTTCTTTCAGAAGCAGCACTTTCTAACCCCACATTTGCGTGGTTCAGAAAAAGGAACAATCCGATCAGTGGTTTGGTTGTTTCCCCAGTATTTTTCACGCACCAAAAGTATTTAACCCCATGTGACCACAAAAATGAATTGATGACGTTTCGAACGTCTCAGGGAGGCCCCGGGTTGTCAATATTGCTCTGCCGACGCATTCGAGCAGTACATTGCTGTTGTAAAACCATTTTTTGGTAAGCCAGGACTAACGAACAAACATTGATTCCTAAAAGAGTTTACTCGTTGAACGGCCTCCACACCTATTTTTGGCTTTCGAAAAACGAAATTGCTTCGTCTATTGGTCCATCAAAAACAATGCTCCCTTTTTTAAACACCAATCCTCTATTGCAATATGTTCTTAAATAGGAATTTGAGTGTGAAGCAACTACCAAAATGCCTGCATTCGAAGTGAGCTTATCAATTTGTTGTTTAGACTTCTTGCGGAAGCTTGAATCGCCCACACCCACGACCTCGTCCAAAAGCACAATTTGCGCACTACGAAACGTGGCTACAGCAAATGCCAAGCGCAAACGCATTCCCGCGGAGTAGGTTCGCACTGGTCGATCAAGAGCTTCACCTAACTCGGTAAATTCTTCTACGAATTTCCGTACCTCGGTTAACATGGATAGAGGCACGCTTCTTGCTGCCATTAGAAGTGTAATGTTGTCATATCCGGTTGCATCCAAATCCATGCCAACTCTTACATTTAGAATAGCTATTGATTCTCCCGTCAGCTTCACACTTCCCTTTTCCACCGGGTACACACCAGCCAATACACCTAGAAAAGTCGATTTGCCTGCGCCATTAGCACCAAGAAGGCCCACTCGTTCACCGCTGTGTATGTCAAGCGAGACATGTTGCAATGCTGTTACACCAAGGGGCTTGTTGAAACCCGATTTCTTTTGTGTGGAGGCTGTGGTCTCAGGGAATTGGAGCGTTAAATTTTTGACTTCAACCTTTATTGAATCGTCTGTCATGTAATTATAACCAGAATATCAGTTTGCGTTTGGCATATCCCAATGCCATAAATGCAAGGCCAATTACCATGCTAGTAAAGACCAAAACATAAGCCCACGAATTTAGAAGTGAACCTTCTGCTAGAAGTGGATCACGCACTATTGCGATATAATGCGCAAACGGATTGATCTTTGAAACAAACAAACCTGTTGCCCCTAGTGAACCTTCTCGCCAAATAATTGGGGTGGCAAAAAAAGCCAATCTCACAAGATTCTGTATGATTGGAACAAAGTCTGGCCATCTAACTGCAACAATCGAGACAATTATTCCGCCGAAAAAAGCGGTGAGAATGACCCAGGACATGCCGAGCAATGCTAGTAATAAACCAATTACTGATGGTACATGCTCCCATCCTACAATTAAAAGGACAATCGGAAATATAACTGAATGATGAGCAAATACCAGCACTTCTCTATAGACTAAGCGATACAAATAAACGCTATATCCGCCAAAAAAGTTCTGTCGAATGAATGCTTCCGACTTATTCAGTATTTGTGATGATCCATTCACCGTAGCTGAAATAAATTGCCATACAATATAACCCACCGAAAAATACAGAAGATAGTTACCATTTTCATGCTCGAATGCACCTCTATACAAGCCGCCAATCGCAAAAATGAAGACTGCAACTGATAGAGTAATCCACCATTGTCCGAGCACCGACCGGCGGTGCCTGGACTTGATATCGTTCTTGCCAAAAGTCACCCAGAATTCGTACTGTTTGGTGCCGTCTATGACATCCCGTATGGCGTCTTTCATGTTCATGGTGTGCTTTTAGCTGAGCATTAGGTTTTTGAATAGTCATTTCTTTATTCACATCTCTTTATTCACATCGAAGCGCTGATAACAGCTCTTCTATTCACCTCGCGTATGTCCGTCTTCAAATGAAATGGGAATTTAGAGCGGTTTGATTAACGGAGTTTCTGGTTTATTTGTTTATTGACTATGCAGCGTGTTTTTGATGATGCAAGCGGTGTTGTTTGATTGTCTGTCTCTTGAATTTTCCCTCTCTTAGAATGGCCTTGTTCCGGCTGAAGTAGACGTCTGCATCGCCCAGCATTTTCTAGACACCCTGGGGGTTTATTATTTGCTGGTTTTCAAAGTCTGACGGGTCTTGCGCCGGATGTTCTTTACCAATTTATCTGTAGATGCTTTGCTGCTAACGGATTTCTGTGTCATCTTCACTCCATGAAGGTTACGATGAACCAGAAATCTTCCTTTATCAAATCACCCTAAACTGTTCCACATGCGCTGAAGGCAGACAACACAGAATTCATTCTAAACTGTCGCATCTGTGCTTTGCAGGAGTGTCGCCTTTCTGCTTTGCAATTATATCATTTGTTGCAACCATTTAGAATTGTCACTGGTTTTACAAAGCAGAAATGTCACTGGGGCGTTTGAGGGTTAAGCAGCCGAGCAGGGTGGAGACCTCAAATATCGTAGCCCTGATCGGCTGCTTTTTGACGCCGTGCAAGTGAATTCCAGCCATCATTCTTACGTCCGGTAGGCGTATATTGTGTCCGTTGCTTTCCGGCCCGCTTTCGCTTTGGCGGTGCCTTTTCCTGTTCGGCCTTCACATATTCCAAAACAGCACTTAGGCGCTTATTTTCCGTTATCGCTGCGTGAGTGACACGCTGATCTTTGTCAAACACAGTGTAGGGCAATGATATGCCTTTGTGTCGAAACTCCAGGCGCCCATCAGCAAACTCATAGCTGTCAATATATTTGTCTGGAAGCGCGCGCGTAAGCTCATTCTGCTCAAGAATGATCCGCTTACGATCATAGGAAAACGCCAGTTGTCGCCCGACATACCGCTCATCACGCCAACATAAAATATCCTTTAGCCGGTCCGGTTCAACATTGAGCGTGCGATGTAGATTGTCTGGCCGGCGGGCAGCCTTGGCGAACTTGAAATTATGTCGCGCTACAAACTCAGACAGAAACACATTTGCTTGCTCAATATTAGATATGTCTGTGATGCGAAGTTCCTTGACTAAGCGATCCTGTAAAGTTCTGTTGACCCGCTCAACGCGCCCTTTAGCTTGAGAGGAATTTGCACAAAGAATCTCAATGTTTAACTCATTTAAAGCCCGGCCAAACTGGGTCATGCCATGGCCCGACTTTGCGCCCTGATTGGCCACCCGAAACACGGTGTGCTTGTCAGAATAAAAAGCCACCGGACGTCCATGTTGTTTAAGATAGAGCTCCAATGCCTCAAAATAGCTGAAGGTGCTCTCAGACTTTACAAATCGAAGCTGCATCAAGCTGCTGGTTGCGTCATCAATAAAGACGAGCAGAGTGCAGGACGGCGCCCGATCCTCAAACCAATAATGATCCGACCCATCAATCTGGATCAGTTCGCCATAACATTCGCGCCTTAACCTGGGCTGGTGGAACGTCCGACGCTGTTTGCGCGACAGCCATAACCCATCTTCGATCATCCATTTACGCAATGTCTCCCGCGAAATCACGATATGATGATGCACCGCGAGCATCTCTGCGGCTAAGGTTGGCCCAAAATCTGGATAATTATCCCTGATCAACTCGAGAATATATTGTCTCTTCGCGCTTCTAATCCGGTTGTTTGGCGACCGTCCGTGCGCGACATGACGCAAACCTGATGGACCAGTTTGGCGATATCGCTTCAAAAGCCGAAACACCTGTCGACGTGAAATAAACAAAAGATCTGCCGCTTGCGTCACATCCAATTGTGCATCCATAACCTGACTAATGATCTCAACTCGATTTAGTTCTCTTTCGCTCATCGGTACCCAACCCATGGTCAAAATCCTCCAAGCTAGACTTGAAGAATAGTGACACTTCTGCTTTGCTCATGGGTGACATTTTAGCTTCGCGCTTACATCATTTATTCGGATAACATATCTTATGGAACAAATTATATAAACTTCACGCGGCTACCCGAACCCGCGCCGCCGAAGTGAAGTGGATTGGTGTCAGCTTACATCACGGCGCCGATTTGCCAGGGTACAAATTCATGATCGCCAAGGCCGAGTTGTTCGCTTTTGGTGGTTGCGCCTTCTGCGGTGGCGATGATTTTTTCGAAAATTTCCCGTCCCTTTTGTTCAACACTGATATTTTCGCTGATCATGTCGCCGCAGTTCAAGTCCATATCTTCGTGCATGGTTTCAAAAAGGCGGTCGTTGGTCGCCAGTTTCAGGGTTGGTGCGGGGGTGGAACCGAAGGCAGAGCCGCGACCGGTTGTGAATACAATTAGCTGGGCACCACCGGCGATTTGGCCCGTTACAGAAACCGGATCATAGCCCGGCGTATCCATGAACACGAGGCCCTTGGCGGTGGGCTTTTCGCCATAATGAACTACGTCATTTAATGGCGTGTTGCCCGCTTTGGCGACGGCGCCTAGGGACTTTTCCAATATGGTGGTCAGGCCGCCCGCCTTGTTGCCCGGCGAGGGATTATTGTCCAGCGTGCCGTTATTGATGTCGACATAGTTTTGCCACCAGTCGAGGTGCTTCAGCAGTTTGTTGGCCACTTCTTTGCTGGCAGCGCGCTGCAGTAAAAGCTGCTCAGCGCCGTAAATCTCAGGCGTTTCCGACAGGATCACCGTTGCCCCATGCGCCACCAGCAGGTCGCTGGCATAACCTAAAGCCGGGTTGGCAGTAATGCCAGAATAGCCGTCTGACCCGCCGCATTGCAGCCCGATGGTTAAATGCTCAAGGTTACAAGGTGCGCGTGAGACTTGATTGATCTGCGGCAAGAGCTGATGGATCTGGTCCACAATCTGCGCAATGGTGGCGCGTGTGCCACCGGATTCTTGAATAGTAAGTCCTGAAATGCGGGTCTGGTCTTTGCCGCCAAACCTGTGCTTGAGCTTTGCAATCTGCATGACTTCGCAACCAAGCCCAACAAACAGGGCAGCGCCAACATTGGGGTGATTGGCATAGCCCCAAAGCACACGTTGCAAATTGTCCCAGCCGGGGCCTTCCGAGGCCATGCCACAACCAAGGCTGTGGGTGCAGGCCACAATGCCGTCTACATTCGGATAGTCTTGTAAAATACCCGACTGTTGCACCTGCATCGCCGCTTGCCGAATGGTGGTGGCCGAACAGTTGACGGTGGAGACCAGTGCGATCATGTTGCGGGTGCCGACCTGCCCGTTGTCGCGCTGAAATCCGGCAAACCGGCGCGATGTAGCATTTGGGATGGCAGCCCTTGCCGCCTCAAGCCCTGCACTTGAATCATATTCGGCAGCGTGTGCGCGGAACACGCAATTATGGCTGTGGACATGAGCCCCTAGTGCAATTTCACCTGCGGCAAAGCCAATGGTTTGGCCCAGCTTAATAATCGGTTTGCCCGAAGCAATGGCACGGGTTGCGATTTTATGCCCGGGTGCCAAGGCGGCAGTGAGAGTCTCCCCCTCGCCCAGTGGGCGGCTGTCTTTTGGGGCATTGTCAATCAACACTGCAACATTGTCATCCGGGTGAAGCTGACGTGGCGGCCGCATTTCAGCCACCCCCATGGCGGAGCCCTGCAATCACCCCACGCAGTTCCGCCAAACCTTTGAGGCGGCCAACAAGTGGATAACCTGGATGGGTCCCACGCTCATCATCGTTCAGCAGGGCATGTCCGTGATCGGGACGAAACGGTATTTCGGCATCCGCGCGGCCATTTGTGGCGCGGGTACGTTCTTCGGCAAGCAGATTGGCCACCAAGCTGACCATATCGACATCGCCATTAAGATGCTCAGATTCCTGAAACGATCCATCGGCGTCGCGCTTGACGTTGCGCAAATGGGCGAAGTGAATCCGGTCAGCATATTGCGCGGCAATGGCCGGCACATCATTGTTCGGGTTAGCCCCAAGCGAGCCCGAGCATAAGGTGAGCCCGTTTTCTGGTGCCTCGTCAATGCGGAGCAAAAAGGCCAAATCTTCTGCACAGGATACAATACGGGGTAAGCCGAAAAGCGGCCGCGGCGGATCATCTGGATGGATGCACATTTTGATCCCGAGTTCACGCGCGGTTGGCATGATTTCGTGCAAAAACCGCGCAAGTGAATTGCGCAAATCATTGGCTGTGAACCCAGCCCATTTTTGCAACTCAATGTGCAAACCAGCTGCATCATACCGTTTATAAGCACCGGGCAAACCGGACATGATTGAATGGGTGAGCTGGGCGCGCTGCGCTTCGGTCGAACCCTCCCACCAGTCTTTCGCCTTTGTGACAATGTCGGGTGTGTAATCGTCAGTTTCACGCCCCATCATAAACAGGTCGAATGCGGCGCATTCTGCCAGTTCAAAGCGCAGTGCTGTGCCGCCATTTTCCTCTGGTGCGTCAAGGGTGGTCCGCGTCCAGTCGAGTACCGGCATGAAGTTATAGCAAATCGTGGTGATCCCCTCGGCTGCCAAATTTGCCATGGACTGGCGGTAATTAGCGAACAGTGCGGAAAGGTCGCCTTGTCCATGCTTGATTTTTTCATGCACGGGCAAGCTTTCGACAACATCCCAGGTGAGGCCCGCTGCCTCTATCTCAGCTTTTCGAGCTGCGATTTTTTCGCGTGGCCATACCTCACCATAGGGGATTTCATGCAGCGCTGTGACAATGCCACTTGCTCCAGTTTGCCGCACTTCCTTCAAACTGATTTTATCCAATGGGCCAAACCAGCGCCATGTTTGTTTCATTGTGTTAACTCCGCAACCATTTGGCGCGCACCTTTGTGGATCAGCCCGGACAGGGCCGCCTGCACAGCGCTTACAAATTGCTGATTTTCGGTCAATTGGGGCTCAAAGATTTGGTGGATTGCCAAAAGCGACAGCACCTTTTCGGCCGGATTATTCGCTGCGTCATAGGCATGTTTTAGTTGTGCGGCCATCGGATCGCGCACCTCAATAAGCTGGCCTTTTTCGTCAACACCGCCGACAAAACGCATCCAACCAGCAATCGCCAAACTTAGACCTTTCGGCACATGCCCCATTTGCAGGCAATCATGCACGGTGCCCAAAAGCCGCTGCGGCAATTTTTGGCTGCCGTCCATGGCAATTTGCCAAGTGCGATGTTTGATGGCCTTGTTTTCATATCGCTCCATAAGCGCCTGACAATAAGCAGGCAAATCCTCACCTTCTGGAGTGGGAAGTGTGGGTGTGATTTCTTGCTGCCACATTTGGTGGCAAAGTTTTGCGAACGACGGATCCGCCACAGTTTCACTTATCAATTCATATCCCGCGAGATACCCAAGATAGGCAAGGCTGGAATGGGTGCCGTTCAAGCACCGCAATTTCATCAGCTCGTGGGCGTCGACATTGGCCACGATTTGCGCCCCGGCTTCTTCCCAGTTGGGTCGTGCGCCAACAAAATTGTCCTCAATCACCCATTGGCGAAAGGGTTCATGCACCACGCAGCCAAGATCAACATAGTTTTCGGTTTCCGCCAGGCGGTCAATGTCCGCCTGTGTGGTGGCGGGTGTAATCCGGTCGACCATGGTGGAGGGAAAGGCGGCATGGGTGCTGATCCATTGCGCCAGCGCCGGGTCCACCAGCTTAGCAAACTCTAGCGTCAAATTGCGGAGCAATTGGCCGTTGGAGGGCAAATTATCGCACGACAATAGTGTGAACGGTTTTTGCCCTGCTTGCCGCCGCTGATTGAGGGCAGAAACGATAAAGCCGATCGCTGTGCGGGGCGCGTCCAGATTTGAAATGTCGTGCTGAATGTCGGCGTTGGTTTGGTCTAAGCGCTTGGTGGCAGGCGCATAGCAATAGCCTTTTTCGGTGATGGTCAGGGAGACAATCTCAATCGCAGGATCGGCCATCTGCGCCAATACCGCCTGTGGGTCTTCCGGCGCCACCAACACATCCACAATCGAATTGATCTTTTGGGTCTTTTCCCCATCAGGTCCGCGTTCAATCGCGGTATAGGTGCCGCCTTGCGGCATCAATTGATCGCGCGCAGTTGGGCTTTTAAGGCTGACGGCAACAATGCCCCATTTATCTGTGGCCGGGTCCATCACATCATTGGTGTAGATCGCCCCGAAGGCACGGAAAAAAGCGCCGGGGCCAAAATGCACAATACCAGCTTTAGCGGCAGGTAATGTTCGTGTGAGACGGGGATTAGCGGGCAAGCCAGCCTCCATCAACATTTAACACCGCGCCATGAATATAGGTGGATGCGGGCATGCACAAAAAGGTGACAGCGCCGGCAATGTCAGCGGGATCGCCCCAGCGACCGGCTGGAATACGCCCCAGAATTTCGGCAGCGCGTTTTGGGTCTTCGCGCAAGGCCTTGGTGTTGTTGGTGGCGATGTAACCGGGGGCCACCGCGTTCACATTGATGCCTTTGGCGGCCCATTCATTGGTGAGAATTTTGGTCAACCCCACCACGCCATGTTTGGACGCGGTATATGAGGGCACTCGAATGCCGCCCTGAAAGCTCAACAGCGAAGCGATGTTGACAATGCGACCTGTTGCCGAGCGGGCAAAAACAGATTTGGCAAAGGCTTGAGACAACATGAAAACTGCCTTGAGGTTGACATCCATCACCTCATCCCAGTCCTTTTCAGCAAAGTCGACGGAATCTTCGCGCCGGATGATCCCCGCATTGTTGACCAAAATGTCGATGTCGCCCGCCTCTTGCAGCGCCGCTACCCCATGGGTGCCGTCCGCCAGATCCATATAAAGCGCTTCGCCAGTGCCGCCCGCCGCCTCTATCGTGGCGACGGTTTCATCACAGGATGATCGCCCCGCAGCGACCACATGGGCGCCCGCCTCTGCCAAACCAATGGCAATGGCCCGGCCAATGCCGGTATTGGCGCCGGTCACCAAAGCGCGCTTGCCTTGAAGAGTGAAAGCATTCATCGCAGCGTCTCCATGGGGACCATGTCCATATCAGTGAAATCGACATTATCCCCGGCCATGGCCCAGCAGAATGTGTAAGCACCAGTGCCTGCCCCACTATGGATCGACCAAGGCGGCGAAATAATCGCCTCTTCATTGGCGATCACTATATGGCGGGTTTCGTCCGGCTCGCCCATAAAGTGGAACACGCGCTGTTCTTCTGAGAGATCAAAATAGAGATAGGCTTCCATGCGTCGATCATGACGGTGCGCGGGCATGGTGTTCCACACTGAACCAGGCGCAAATTGGGTGTAGCCCATGAGAAGCTGACAGCTTTCACACACTTCAGGGTGCAAAAACTGAATGATGACGCGCTCATTCGCCGTTTCCGCTGAACCCAACTCAACCCGTCTGGCATCAGCAATTTTGATCAGCTTGGTGGGATAGGTGTGATGTGCCGGGGCGCTCAAAATGTAATAGCGTCCGGGGGCACTGAACGTAATTGGCCCGGCGCCACGGCCAATATAGAGCACCTCGCCCGCACCTACTTCATAGGTCGTGCCGTCGACAGTGATCGTGCCCGCTTCGCCAATATTCAAAACGCCCATTTCACGTCGGTCAAGCACGCCAGGCGTGCCGGTTTCCGCCACATGTTCGAGCACAATATCCTTGTCAGTTGGCACGGCTGATCCAAGCATCATGCGGTCATAATGGGTATAGACGAGCTTAAGTGTGCCGGGGACAAACAAGCCATCTACATGAAAATGTTGTCGCAAGGATTGGGTGTCGAATGATTTCGCCGAGACCGGGTCAATCGCGTGACGTGTTTCTACATTTGGCATGGTGGCTCCTTTTAAAGAAAGTCGTCGCGGCGCGGGGTGAAGCTGTCGATCAGCTCGCCGGATTCAAGGCAAACACAGCCATGTGTCGCCTCTGATGGAATGATGAAGGAGTCGCCTGGGCCAACCTCAATCTGCTCCTCCCCCAGCGTGAAGCGGAATTTGCCGCTACGCACAAAAGTGGATTGAACATGAGGATGGTTGTGCAGGGCACCTTCAGCCCCCGCTTCAAACTTAAATGAAACGATCATTAGGTCTTTGTGGTCGCTTAAGACTTGGCGTGTGACGCCACGGTCTGCAGCAATTGCTGGATAGGTTTTTAGCATCTCAATCTCATTTGAAAACGGAGGGAAGCCAAAGTGAAAGGCTTGGAATATAGGTCACCATCATCAACACAAAGATGGCGGCGAAATAGAATGGCCAAATGGTTTTGATGGCTTCGGAAATTCTGATTTTGCCGACGGCACACCCGACAAACAGCACGGCCCCCACGGGCGGCGTACAAAGGCCAATCCCCAGATTGAGGATCAAAATGATGCCGAATTGCACCGGGTCGATGCCATAGGCCAAAGCCACTGGCAAAAAGATCGGTGTGGTGATCACAATCAAGGGTGACATGTCCATAAAGGTGCCAAGCAACAACAGAATGATGTTGAGCATCAACAGGATGACAAGCGGGTTTTGTGAAACGCCTTTCATCCATTGCACCAACTCGGCGGGTACGCGCAAATAGGCGAGCAGCCAGCCAAAGGCAGCGGCAGAGCCGATCACCAGGAGCACCATTGATGATGTTCTAACGGCGGACAATGTGGCGGCAACAAACTCGTTCCACGGTAGGGATCGATAAACGAGAATGGTGACCGCAATCGCGTAAATCACGGCAATGCCTGAGCTTTCAGAGGCGGTGAACACGCCGGAGCGCACGCCACCAAACATGATCGCGACCAGAATGAGGCCGGGCAAGGCTCCGACCAATAGGCCGAACACGGCGCGCGCGCCCGGAAATGGTTCGGTGGAGTAGCCACGTTTTTTGGCCACAAACCAGGCGACAATCATAAGGGCGACAGCAAGCAACAACCCGGGGATAATCCCGGCTGTAAACAGGTCGGCGATGGACATACGCCCGCCCGCCGCAATTGAATAGATGATCAGATTATGCGAGGGCGGCAGCATCAGCGCAATGATCGATGAAACCACGGTAATATTGACGGCATAGTCGCGGCCATAGCCGCGTTCCGCCATTTGCGGGATCATCAAGCCACCAATGGCTGACGCATCTGCCGCTGCGGAACCTGAAATGCCGCCAAACATGACTGATGCAGTGATGTTGACTTGTCCCAAACCGCCGCGCAAATGCCCCACGGCCGCGCCAGCCAGTGCCACAAGGCGACGGGCAATATCGCCGCGCACCATCAGCTCACCAGCGTAGATGAAAAAGGGAATTGCCAACAACGCAAAAACTGAAATGCCGGAGTTTAGCCGCTGGAAAACAACAACGGGGGGCAGCCCCAAAAAGGCAATGGTGGCAAAGCTGGACACGCCGAGGCAAAAGGCCACGGGAGCCCCGATCAACAAAAGCCCGGTGAATGTGCCGAAAAGAACAACAAGTTCCATAAATTATTCCTCAATCACGTCGTCGCCAAAGCGGGGCGTGTGCAAGCCCACAACGCGTCGCAATAACCGTTCCAGGGAAAACAAAACCATCAACACCCCGCCAAAAATCAGCGAAAAGAAGCTGGTGGCACCGGTGATGCCCAAATTGGGTATGGTGGTGGCCCACGTTGTGGCTGCAAGTTGCAAGCCATAGCCGATCATGCCCGTGCCAAACGCGATCACCACCAGATCGGAAATGGAGTGGCAGATTTTAACCACTGGGCGCGGCAGCACATAGAGCAGGACATCAAAGCTGAGGTGATTTCCCTCGCGAATACCAACGGCAGCGCCGAGGAAAATCACCCAGCCCATCAGCAGTATGGAGGACGTTTCGGTCCAGGTTGGGGTATCATTCAGAACAAAACGTCCCCACACTTGCATGCCGATAAAAACCGTCATGGCAACCAACCCGGCGCCAGCCATCCACAAAACAAGGCGAGAGAACACGGCCAGAATGCGCGAGAAAGCGAGTACAAAATCGACCATTGTGAACTCCAATCCGAAAATGCGGGCCAGGCAGCCCGGCCCGCATCCTAAAATTTACTCAACTGCTCTGATCTTTTGGACCAAATCTTTGAGCTTGTCGGATTTTACGTGTTTTTCATACACGGGGTCCATGGCGTTGATGAATGGTGTCTTATCCACGTCCTCAACAATCTCCACGCCTGCAGCGCGTACTTTTTCCTCAGATGCCTTTTCACGGGCAGCCCAGAGCTCGCGCATTACGGGCACAGAATCTTTCGCTGCGTCGCGAATGAGTTCCTGATCATCAGGGGCAAGACCGTCCCAAGACTTTTTGCTCATCACCAACACTTCAGGCACGATCAAATGCTGATCAAGGGTGTAGTAGCCTGCCACTTCGTAGTGACCAGATGATTCAAATGAAGGCCAGTTATTTTCTGCACCGTCGATCACACCAGTCTGAATTGAGGAATAAACCTCACCATAAGGCAATGGTGTTGCGTTGCCGCCCAATGCGCTTACCATGTCCACAAACACGTCAGATTGCATCACGCGGAATTTCAAACCTTCAACATCCTCGATGGATGTGATGGGCTTTTTGCTGTTGTAGAAGCTACGTGAGCCGCCATCATAATAAGCAAGGCCAACAAGTCCGTGATTGCTAAATTCGTTCAGAATGGATTCACCGACTTCGCCGTCAACCACTTTGTGCATGTGATCCGTGCCACGGAAAATATAGGGCAGCGAGAACACTTTGGTTTCTTCAATAATGTTATTGAATGGCCCAAGACTTACACGGTTCAGATCGATCACACCCAGCTGGGTTTGCTCGATGGTGTCTTTTTCTTCACCCAATTGCGCGGAGTGGAACACTTCAACGCAAATTCGGCCATTTGAGCGCTCTTCCAAAAGCTCGCCCATATATTGAACCGCTGCAACGGTCGGATAGCCTTCAGGGTGGGTGTCAGATGATTTGAGGGTGATGTCGCAAGCGGTCGCCGCTGTTGCGAATGATGCAGACGCCAACAGGGCGACGACACTGGTTTTAAGATGTTTCATGTTTTCCTCCCAAGAAATTGAAACCAATTAACTGATCAAAGCGCGTACGCTTTTTTGGCCAGTCCATACGTCAGGTCATAAGCGACCTGATACGCCTCGTTTTCGCGCAATCGGCCGGTGGCGACCAATTGGGCGAGATAAGAACAGTCGGCCCGGCGCGCCACATCGTGTCGCGCGGGGATAGAGCAAAATGCGCGCGTGTCATCATTGAACCCGACTGTGTTGTAAAATCCGCAAGTCTCCGTTGTGGCTTCGCGGAACCGTTTGATGCCTTCATAGCTGTCAAAAAACCACCAGGGCGGTCCCAGTTTAAGCGCGGGATAAACCCCCGCCAACGGCGCCAGCTCGCGGCCATAAGTTGTTTCATCCAGCGTGAACATGATGATGGTTAGACCCGGCTCAAAGCCAACCGCATTCAATAGAGGCTGCAGCGCGTCCACATAATCTGTGCGTCCTGGAATATCAAAGCCCTTGTCGCGCCCATATGTGGCCAGCACATCCTGGCTGTGGTTGCGGCGCGAGCCCGGATGCAATTGCAGCGTCAGTCCGTCATCTAAAGACATGCGCGCCATTTCCGTAATCATTTGCCCACGGAACAGATCTGCCTCATTGGCGGAAAAAGTGCCGCTGATCACCTTTTGATATAGGGCCGCCGCTTCGGATTGATCGAGATCGGCAGTGCGGGCGGTGGGATGCCCGTGATCGCTGGCGGTGGCGCCATGTTCTTTAAAGAAGGCACGCCGCGCGCGATGGGCGTTCAAATAGCCTTGCCAATTGGTGGTGTCTTCGCCGGTGATGGCGCCGAACTGCTCAATATTGGCGTGAAAGCCCTCAAATTCAGGATCGACCACAGCGTCCGGCCGATAGGTGGTCACCACCCTGCCCGTCCAGTCACTTTGCGCGATCTGCTTGTGCCACTTCAGATCGTCCAAAGCCGATTCTGTTGTTGCCAAAACTTCAATGTTAAACCGCTCAAAAATTGCCCGTGGGCGGAAATCTTCCTCGCCCAGCTTTTGGTCGATATGGTCATAATATGCATCGGCGTTGTCGGCAATGAGTGGCGCATCCAGGCCAAACACATGTTCAAATGAATGCTCCAACCACATGGCGGTGGGCGTCCCACGAAACAGATAAAAATTCTCAGCCAGCAATCGCCAGATGGCGCGCGGATCGCGCTCGGTTTTTTGACCATCAGCTTTGGGAATGCCCAGCGCATCCAATTCAATGCCCTGACTCACCAGCATGCGAAACGCATAATGGTCGGGCACGACAAACAATTCGGCGGGGTTGGAAAAACGTTTGTTTTGCGCAAACCAGGCTGGGTCGCAATGGCCATGGGGGCTGATGATCGGCAAGTCGCAAACAGACTGGTAAAGCCCCCGCGCCATAGAGCGCACGTTTGGGTCAACCGGAAAAAGTCTGTCTGGGTCCAAAATTGCCATCAATATCCGTCCACTTTTGTGTTTCTAGCCGACTAATATGCTAGATTACTAGTTGAGTCAAACCAAAAAAGCGGATAGAAAGAAATTCACAATAGAAACGGAGCTCGATGTGATGGGGACCAGACTTGCTTCTTTGGCGACAACGCCGCCTCAGACTGCAACCGACCAAATTTTTGACACGCTCTATCAAGCTGTAATTTCTTTGGAATTGCCGCCGGGGACAAAACTGTCTGAAGCCGAAATGGCCGCTCGGCTGGATGTTTCGCGCCAGCCGGTGCGCGATGCGTTTTATCGTCTTTCGAAAATCGGGCTGCTGGCCGTGCGCCCGCAGCGGGCGACCTTGGTGACCAAGATTTCAGAGGCAGCAGTTCTTAACGCAGCCTTTGTGCGGATTGCCCTGGAAGTGGAATGTTTGCGGCGCGCATTTGAAACCAATGGCGCGTCATTAATTGCACATCTGCGTGAAAATATCGCCGCCCAGCAAAACGCTCTCGACTCAACCGACCCCGCCGGCTTTCACGCTTTGGATGAAGAATTTCACCGCTTGGTATGTGAACATGCGGGGCATGAGCATGTGTGGGGTCTCATTCAAGATCACAAAGCGCATCTTGACCGGGTGCGTTATCTCACCTTGTCGCAAGAACATCGTGCACGTGTGCGCGGTGAACATTACGAAATTCTTTCCGCGTTAGAAGCAGGCGATCTGCCTCTTGCCGAAAAGAATTTGCGTGCACACCTGACCGGGATCAAACCGCATCTGGAAATATTGCGTCGCAAACACGCAGCCTATTTTGAAGAGCGCGTGTAAAAGACCTGGTGCCTAATAAGAGCACGCTTGTTCTTTGAGCAGAAAGGTCGCGCGATGCTATTCGATTAGGATGGCGCGGAAGTCGTTTACGTTGGTCAGTGTTGGGCCAGTGATAAACTGATCGCCCAAGGCCTCAAAAAAGTGGTGCGCATCGTTTCGTTGCAAATAATCTTGCGGGGCGCGGCCGAGATCTGTCGCGCGCTGTAAGCTGTCGGGCAAAACAAATGCGCCTGCAACTTCTGCTGCGCCATCCACACCGTCTGTATCGGCGGCCAGCAGGGTGATGCGGGCATTGCCGTTCAAGGCGATAAGCGCGGCGAGTGCATATTCTGCATTGGGGCCCCCCACTCCATTTCCGGTTCTGGTAACGGTGCATTCGCCTCCAGAGAGGATCAGTAGTGGTTTTTGAGTGGCCGCGCGATTTGCGGCAATCTCAAGTGCTTTATGGGCATGGGCCGCGCCCAACTCGCGGGCTTCGCCTTCAAGGTCATCGCCCAACATCAAAACGTCACATCCAACTTGTTCAGCCACTGTTTTTGCGGCGGCCAAAGATTGAGACGGTGCGGCCACCACTTTGTTGCTTACCTTCTCTTTTAACGCTTCAAAATCTTGATCCGGGTCTGCGGGCAATTGGGCGAACGCAGCCGGGTCTATGCCCCAACGCTCCAAAATCTCTGACACTGAATCTGCCGATGGTGGCTGCGGCACGGTTGGCCCTGACGCGATGACGGCAACATCGTCGCCGGGCACATCGGAAATGATCAAGCCAAGCACTTGCGCCGGCGCACACGCCGCGGCGAGTTTGCCGCCCTTCACCTGAGATAAATGCCGCCGCACCACGTTCATTTGTGAAATAGGGGCACCACTGGCCAGTAAGTCTTTGTTGATTTGTTGCTTTTGCTTAAGGCTAAGGCCATCGCGTGGGGCACATAAGAGCGACGACCCGCCGCCAGATATCAGCGCCAGAACCAAGTCATCCGGGGTGAGATTGTCGACAAGATGTAGAATGCGGCGGGTGGCGTCCACACCGGCTTGGTCGGGCACCGGATGTGCCGCCTCCACAATCTCAATCTGCTGGGTTGGGCGGCCATAGCCATATCGCGTGATGACCAGCCCTTCCAAGGGCTGATCATAATGGCGTTCAACAGCCTCAGCCATACGCGCGCTGGCTTTGCCCGCTCCAATCACGATCAAGCGCCCTTCCGGCGGCGGTGGTAAATGGGCCGCCAAACAATTCATCGGATCTGCGGTTGCGACGGCTTGTTCAAACAGGTTTTTCAGCAGGCGGGTGGCATCGCTTTGCATCAATCAAATACTCAACCAGTTGGTGGGTGAAATCACGAAACGCGCATGCCGTCTTTGTCGAAAAAGCTCAATTTATCTGCATCAAAGCTGAGGCCCACCTTTTCACCAATGTCGAGTTCGGTGCCGCCGACGCAGCGCACATTGATCCGGCCTACCGCACCGCAATCAACAATCACAAAGCTGTCCGAGCCGAGATATTCGATCAAATCCACAACGCCATCGCATTGGCCGGTTCCCACTTTTCCCATTGCAATGTGATCGGGGCGTACGCCGATCTGGATCGCATTATCGGTAAAATCATAACTGCCTCCGCGTGCGCCATCTAGTTTATAGGCACCGCCTTGTGTGGTGCAGGACATCAGATTCATTTTCGGGCTGCCAATAAACTGCGCAACAAAGGTGTTTTGCGGCCGCTCATAAAGCTCGCGTGGCGTGCCCACTTGGGCAATTTTGCCGAACTCCAATACAACAATGCGGTCAGCCAAGGTCATGGCTTCCACCTGATCATGGGTCACATAAATCATGGTTGATTGCAGCGATCGGTGCAGTTTTGCAATCTCATGCCGCATTTCGACCCGAAGCGCCGCATCGAGATTGGATAGCGGCTCGTCAAACAGAAAGGCCGTTGGGTCACGCACGATGGAGCGACCGATGGCCACGCGTTGGCGCTGGCCGCCCGACAAATCTTTGGGGCGGCGCTGCAGATAGGGCTCGAGTTGCAGCGTTTGCGCCGCATAATCCACTTTCTCTTGAATCTCAGCCTTTGGTGCCCCGGCGGTTTTCAACCCAAAGGCCATATTGTCCCATACCGACATATGCGGATAAAGCGCGTAGCTTTGGAACACCATGGCCAGGCCGCGCTTGGCCGGCGGGTGGCCGGTGACATCTTTGCCATTGATCTCCAGGGTGCCGCGCGAAATGTCCTCCAAACCGCCAATCATGCGTAATAAGGTGGATTTGCCGCAACCTGACGGCCCGACGAAAACGAGGAATTCTCCTTCATGGATGGATAAATCGATGCCCTTAATTACTTGCGCATCGCCATACCATTTCTCAACTGATTTCAACTCAATTGAACCCATCATATCCTCCTTAGGTGCGGCCAGCCCAGCTAAGCCAAACGGCGGCTGTCCACGTAAATCCTTGTCCGCCAGCAGCGCTGCCGTCCGTCGGATCAAAATATTCAGAAAAACCGCTCTCCTCGATTAGCGTTTTCGTGGCGATGCGCACACGTTCCGCAAGCGGATGATTTCTCTCCTCAAGGCCAAGCCCGATCAGCAGATTCATCACGGCCCAAGTTGGCCCGCGCCAATATCGACGGCCATCAAATTTGTCGCTTTCGGGATCATGGCTGGGCACGCCATATTGCACTTTGTCAAGCACCCGCTGCAATTGCTTGGTTTGTCCCTCTGAATCAAGACCGGCATACCAGCACAAGAATGAGGCGTTTGATACGCAATTCGCCCATTCGCCGCTGTGGGCATCCCGCGCATCAAAACTTTCAATCTCAGGATTCCAAAGCGTTTGTGCGCCCTGCTCCAAAATTTCAATTTCTTCGGCGATGCCGTCAACATCAAGTCCAAGCATTTGCCCCATGGCCAGCAAGTCTCGCTGTGCTCGCAACAAGGTGAAAGTCATGGTGGGATCGGCAACACGAAACGGGTTTTCGTCTAACAGTTTTTGCTGATCCCAATGCAAACGCCGCCCCATTTGCACTAGCCAGATATAGCGGTCGTAATCATATTTTGTCGGGCGCATAGAGCCGTCGACATGCTGGGTATCGCGCCGCACATATTCGCCCACATCTGTCGGGTCGATGCGGGCCATCGGCGCATCCCACTCTGGCGTGTTGTCCCGCCCCGCTTCCCATGGGTGGGTCACGCAAACGGCGCCCTGATCCAGCCGCCATTGCATAAACCAACTATGCCAGCGGCGCAGCTTGGGGAACAACGTCCGCATATGCTCTTCGCCTAGCGATTGGTCTTTTTCAAAAATCAGCCGCGCCATGGTTGCGGCAATTGGCGGTTGCGTGATGCCAGACGAAGGAATTGGCCCGGTGCCACCCCAAACATCTGGCC
Organism: Maritalea myrionectae; assembly: GCF_003433515.1. Classification (GTDB taxonomy): domain Bacteria; phylum Pseudomonadota; class Alphaproteobacteria; order Rhizobiales; family Devosiaceae; genus Maritalea; species Maritalea myrionectae. The sequence continues at coordinate 118,800 of NZ_CP021332.1, read as the reverse complement.
CGGGGTAATAACCGGGATCGGCCTTGTGAAACACAATATGGGGCACCATGCCGTCGGCCCATTGGGCACTAAACAGCGTCTCCAATTCGGCCCATGCGCGCGCGCAGTTAAATTGTGCAAAGCCAAGCGCGGCAAAGGCGCTATCCCAATTCCACTGATAGGGGTAAAGCCCTTTGGTTGGGATGGTGTACCCGCCGCGATCATTCATTTTCAAAATGTCGCGCGCCTGTTCGTCTAAATCGATCGTCTTTGTCATAAATTACCCTTTGACAGAGCCTGCGGTCAGGCCTTTGGTCATAAATCGTTCAAGCCCCAAAAACAGCGCCATGATCGGTACGGTTGCGATCACCGCACCGGCCATAAGATGTTGTCGGGGAATTTCAGAGGAGTTGAGGCTGGCAATGCCCCGCGTCAGCGTGAATTTGGATGGGTCGTCCAGCAGCATAAAGGCCAGCAAAAATTCGTTCCACGCGATCATAAACACATAGAGTGAAACCGAGGCGATGGCCGGTAGCGACAAAGGCAAAGTGATTTTCCAAATCACGGCCAAGCGCGATAACCCATCCATCAACCCCGCCTCTTCAATCTCGCCCGGCAGGCCGCGGAAATAGCCTTGCAACATATAAAGCGCCACGGGAATGGTGGTGACGGGATAGATCAAAATGATCCCAAAAATGGAGTTGCGCAGTCCGGTCAACGAAAAGGCGATATAGATCGGCAGGGCCAACACGATCATGGGCACCATATAGATCAGCAAAATGGAGCGTGAAAAAGCAGCTTGGCCGGAAAACCGCAACCGCGCCACGGCGTATGCTCCGGGAATGGAAAAGGCCAGCGTGATGAACACGGTGAGAATTGAAATCACCATCGAATTGGCCAAATAAATGCCAAAATTAAAGTCGGCGAACAATTCGACATAAGAGCGGAACAGACCCCACCCTTTTGATAAGTCTAGGGAGAAATCCAACGGGTTTTGCACCAGCTCAGATTGATTTTTAAAGCTGGTCATCACCATCACATAAAAGGGGATCAGCACAATGGCAGTGAAGAACACATATCCAATTGCCGTGAGCAACCGTATGATGATCTCTTCAAATTCATGGCGCGACAACGCCCCTTTGGGCGCGACTTTGGTGATGGCATAAGTGCCACCCACCGCAATGGTCGCTGACAAAAGATGGGTGAAGCTGTTTGTGAACACCGCTGCGGCATCGCCGCTGGTCACAATGCCAAAGCCGAGCATGCCCGCAATGGCAAGGGCCGCGCCGCTGGCCAATGCAGCCAATCGACTGTGGGTCACGAAAAATCCCGCCAGCGCGCCACCAATAACGATCCAAACCATATCCGGTTTGTAAGGCAAGCCAGTCGCAAAGCTCAACGCAATGGCGGTGATCGTGGCGGCCACAAAGGTCCACACCAACCCAACAAAAATAGAGGTGATCGCTTTTCTGCGTAGTTTGATCATAGCCCTTCCTCCTGTGAAATGAAGCGGAAGAAGAACAAGGAGAACGCCACAAGGCACATAAAGATCACCACGGCGACAGCCGCCCCTGCGCCAATGTTCGAAATCGCAAATGCTTCTTCGTAAACACTCACAGTCAAGGTTCGCGTGCCCGCATTGCCGCCGGTGAGCAGGAAGATGTCGTCAAATTTGTTGAAGGTCCAGATAAAGCGCAGCAAAAACAACACCGACAAAATGCCCAATAATTGCGGAATGCTGAGATACCAAAACTTTTGGAAAGGGCTGGCACCGTCCATATCTGCTGCTTCATACATCTCACTGTCGATAGATTGCATGCGCGCCAAAATGAACAAGAACGAAAGTGGAAAATAGCGCCAAATCTCGAACACCGTCACCATGATCAGTGCGAGCGGGCGGTCACCAAAAAAATTGATCGCTTCGTCGGTCACACCCATTTGGATCAACAGCGCATTGGCGGACCCGGAAAACGGGTCGAACAGGATGAGCCACGAAAAGGCCACGGCGATCACCGGCGCGACATAGGGAAAAAGATAAAGGCCGCGCAATATGCCCTGCCCCCTAAAGGATTTGTCCAAAAGCAAAGCTGCGAATAGGCCCACGACGAGCGCGCCAATGGTGCCGAATACGGTGTAGAACAACGTAACGCCAAGCACAGAAATAAACTGGCTGCCATCAAACACGCGCGCAAAGTTCTCAAGGGTGAATTCAAAATTGGTCAGAATGTTATCCGCCGTGCCAGTCACCTGCGGTTCTGAGCTTTCAACAATCTCTTCTGCCGCATCTTCGTTATCGGCAGTGACCGGAAAGATGATCTTTTCATTATAGCCGGGTTCTAACCGTTCAAAACTGCAGGTGAGTTGGCGTTTATCAAGCGCACAGGATTGCGGCAAGGGCTCGCGCAAAGTCACCTCGAGGGGCAACTCATCAACTATTTTTACGTCCCGAATTGCCTCGGATCTGCTGGAATTGCGCAAACGATATTCAATGCGTAACTTCTCAGCCGAGCCGCGCAACGCCTCTTTCACGATGGGCGTGGGTGGGCGCAAATCTGCCAGTTCAATCGGCTTAAAGCTAATCCAGAAAATGGCGACAAGCGGCAGCACCACAACAAGGGCGACGCTGATCAGTGTGGGTGCCAAAAGGCCCCACGCTAAGCGTTCTTCGCGCTTGGCCATAGGTGTTTTTGCGGTCGGACGGTTCAGATTGTCTTGCATGTTTTCGTTTCTTTGAACGGCCCCGGCACCGAAGCGCCGGGGCACATCAATTATTCAACTTGGGACAATTCATCATTCATGGCGGCTACAGCATCAGCGGCTGAGACATCACCGTCCAGATACTGGCGCACCACGCGGTTGATGATTTGCGAGTTGATGATTTTAGACGCAAGGCTCAATTGGCCTTCTTTCACGCCCCAACGCTGGGCAACATCCAAGCCACCAACGATTTCATCAATCATATCCTGCGCGTAAAGATCACCCAATGGGGCTTTGCGATCAACGCCAACGGGCAGCTTCGCCCATGCATCAACAAATTGCGTTGGATTTTCGCTTGTGCCACGGCGCACAGGGAACTTGCCCTCCGGCGCAATGCTCAATGTCTGCGTATAGCCTTGATCCATTGAATATTTCACAAAATCCATCGCCGTGTCTGTGTCCGCATCGGCAGTGATGCCGAAATAGCGAATGTCACCCCAGGCGGCGCCGTCTGGATTTGACGGGCCTGCAAAGTTGGTCACAACGCCTGTTTTCGACGCGAGAGCTGGTGACGTTGGATCATCATTGATGGTTGGCGGCGCACTATCGCGAAGGCCTGCCAATTCATCCAAAATGAACGGCGACCAAATGATCATCGCCGCATTGCCGGAGAAATAAAGCTCCCGTGATTGCTTCCAATAAAGATCGCCTGGTGGTGACGCTTCAACGATCGCTTTATAAAACTCCAGTACGTCGGTGGTTTTGGCTTCGTCTAGCGGGGAGAACCCATCGCTCGATACGGGGGAAACACCGTTGGCCAAGAACACATGTTCCAGCACTTGAGACATGAAGTTTTCGTCCACTTTGGTTGCCGCCACAAAGCCAAACATGGAAGGTGGATTGTGCAACTCTTTGAGTGCCGCCTCAACATTGGCGTAGGTCGTTGGTGCCGCTAAGCCTTTTTCCTCAAACAAGTCTTTGCGGTAAACGATCATCTGTGTCCAGCCGTCGACAGGCACAGAAGCTGTGCCGTCTTCATAGGCGGCCATGGCGATGGCGCCAGGTGCGAATGTATCGACGCCCAGATCCGCAATCACTTCAGTGGCTGCATCTGTATCCAAAATGCCAGCTTCCGCCCAAGGCAATGCATATTGCAGCGTGTGATAAATCACATCTGGCAAATCACCTGCCGCAAATGCGGCGGTGGCGCGTGTGCCCAAATCATTTTCAGACACAGGGATGACTTCCACGTCGGTCCCGGTTTCAGCTTTGAATTGAGCTGCCATTTCTTGCTGTTTTGCCAAGCGTTCTGGCTGTTCTTCTGTTGTCCAAAAACGCAGACTATCCGCGTAAATGGATGTACATGACATCAACACAGCCACAGCGGCCGTCGTCATAAGTGTTGTTGTTTTCCTCATCTATTCCTCCCGATGATGTGGTTATCGTGCAATTTGTGTTGCCAAGTCAGCTGACGAGAGCAACACGGGACCGTGCGATCCACGATCCAAAAAACGTGCCTTTCCGATTTCTCGTAGTTCCTGTGGCGGCTCTCCGCGCACCCGCCGGATCAAGAGCTCGGCGAGCCGGGCGCCGGCCAGGTTTGTGTCTACAGAATAAGTGGAGAGCTCTGGCGACAGCACCGCTCCCTCTGGGATGCCGTCATAAGAGATCAGCGAAACTTCGTGGCCAACCTTAAGGCCCAGTGATCGAATGGCGTCATACGCACCAAGGGCCGCATGATCGACCGAACAAACGATTGCGGTGGGCGGCTGTTTCAGCGCCAACAATTGGGAAACGGCAATAAACCCTTGCGGCTTATCAACTGCATTTGCGGAGATCAGCTGATCGTCAAAATCAAGGCCAACAGCGGCCAAGCCATCGCGGTATCCTTGTAGCCGCAATTTGGCATAGTGATAGCCTGCGCCGCCCGGCACAAAACCGATGCGGCGATGTCCCAAATTGTAAAGCGTTTCTACGGCTTCAAACATGGCCGCTTCACCGGCAATGTCATACCATGCGCAATCGGCGATATTGTCTGTGCGCCCATAGAGCACAAATGGAATATGCGCGGCCCGCAGTGCATCGATCCGCAGGTCTTCACTATAGGTCCGCGGTAAAATGAAGCCATCTGCCTTGCGCTCTTGCGATAGTTTCTCGAGCAAGCGCACCGCGTCCGAAGTGCTGTTGGCGGTGGCCAGCGTCAGGGTCCAATCCTGCGCAGCGGATGCTTCGGTGATGCCTGCCAAAAAGTCTGCGAGAAACGGGCGGTGGCCGTCATGTTCAGAAACTTGCAGTACCAGGCCGATGGAGCGGACGCGCCCTGTTTTGATGGCTTGGGCGTGAGAGAGCGGACGATAAGACAAAGCTGTCGCGGCATTGCGCACGCGCAATCGCGTTTTTTCCGAAATATCCGGATAATCATTCAGCGCGCGACTCACCGTGCTTTTGGTCAGCCCAAGTGAACGCGCCAGATCATCAATGGTCGTGCGTTTGCCGATGGCATTCATCTGCTCGTCTCCTCCTCCACAATCGAGTAAAAGTTCCGAAACCGGTTTCGGCAAGGGTCAAATTTGAAAAAAGTTTGCGGGGCTTCAGGTGCGTTTGATGTTCTCACCGTAAAACGCCGTGATCACACCTGTTTACACAGGAGGACTAATGCCGTGAAGGGCGCGGCTGGGGTGCGCTGAAACAGAGTTTATCCTAATTGCCGCGATTGAGGCTTTCTAGATGCTCAAGATTGGCGATGGTGGAGAGCATGATCCGGTCATGGCTCCACTCGCTTGGGCCCTGAAGCAGCAAAACAACAAACAGCGTGGCCAGAACAAGCGGCACAAAAATGCCCAAACTGTTCAACCCAATGCTGCGCTTGGCGCTTGGCAGCTCCAAAGCATAAAGGATGCGGTATTCAAGATTGGATTGGCCGCGGCGGGCCAGATGCCGCTTGGGTTCAACAAAAGGCACAGTAAGCGTGCTTGAACTGTTGCGGGCCGTGCTCATGCTGCGCGCAACGCTGATCAAGGTTTCGCAATAGCGTCGCTTCGAAAAGCTGGTGCGCTGCAACAAGGCGGCGTCGCAAATCAATTCGCGCAAAATGTTCAAGCGCTTGCGGAACATCAAAAAGGCCGGGTTCCAAAATAGGAGCGGGTGCAACACGCTCCAGATATATTCCCAAGCCACGTCCCCATGGCGAATGTGCTGAATCTCGTGGGCGATGGCAATGCGCATTTGTTCGGAATGCGAGAGCATGGTGATTGGCACCACCACATAATAATGGCGTAAGCCCAATGTGGTGAACGGCACGCTGACCTGATCGGAGGCCACAATGTGCACGCGGCCGTTTTTATGGATCACATAGCTATGGCGTAAAATGCTGGCGAGCCCGAAAACACTGCGCGCCAAGCGCACCACAAAATAGGTGAAGGCCAGGCCCATCAGCGCCGCAAAAATCAGGCTGAGGACATGATTGGGGTGCAAAATCTGGTCAATAAATGAGCTCTTGGCGCTGATCACCGTTTGGAACTCGCGCGCGCTCATTTGCACGCCGCCACCCAAATACCAGGAAACGAGCCAATCCGTGATGTTGAAGTTGGTGGGCAAGAGCATCGGCGCAAATCGCGCGACAATGGGGGCCAAAACGGCCAAGCCAATAAAGCAGAAAATAAGCGACTGTTCCGCCGAAAATGAAAAACGGTAACCGATGAGGCGAAGTGAAAATCGCGTGATCAGCCAAATGCTGAATGCAGCGAGAAGTGCAATATTAAGGTCGAAGTAAAAATGCACCAAGCCGCTAATCATCGTTTTTCTCTAGCTTTGTGTCGAGCATGTCGCGGATTTGTTCAATCATATCGTCGGTCAGCATTTCATCATCCACCAGCCGGGCCACAAGCGCGGTTGGGGTGTTGCCGAACAAGGATTTGGACATTTGCCGGATTGAGCGGCCCTGATAGTCTGATTTGCTGACAGTGGGGTGATAAACAAAGGCGCGATCTTCTTTCGAGCTGGACACAAAGCCCTTTTGCTCCAGAATGCGCATAACTGTGGCCCCGGACGTATAGGCGCGATCCGTCTGCGCCTCCATATTGGCCATAATCTCGCGCACCGTGCCGCTGCCAATTGCCCACAGGCCGTTCATAAACTCCAACTCTACACTGGTTAGAAAATCGGGATCATGCTTGCGGGCCATAGAGCTGCTTTTTCTGTTAAGGTACTGATACGATAAATTTAGTACTAAATATCTAGGTTTGGCAAGTCGTGTGCTGATCAACCTTTGTAAAGCACCCGCTGTACCGCCTTTTGCCAGCCCTGATAATCTTGATCGGCGGCTGATTTGTCGACCAAAGGGATGAATTGATGCGCCGATCGCCATTGGCGGGTGAACTGATGCGGCGTTTCCAAAAGCCCTGCCCCCAGCCCGGCCAGATAGGCGGCGCCCAGCGCCGTCGTTTCTGTAACCTGCGGGCGATCCACGGGGGCTTGCAATTGGTCCGCCAGTTTTTGCATCGCGAACTGATTATTGGCCATGCCGCCATCAATGCGCAAAATCCGGGCGCCCGCACCGCCCCAATCTTCATCCATGGCCTCAACCAAATCGCGGGTTTGAAAGGCGACGCTTTCTAATGCGGCTTTGGCGATTTCGGCGGGGCCAGAATTGCGCGTCAGCCCAAAAATGGCCGCGCGACTTTCCGCATCCCAATAGGGTGCGCCCAATCCGGTAAAGGCAGGCACGAAATAGACCGATTGTGCCGGGTCAGCGGCAGCAGCTAGAGTGTCGGTCTCCCCAGCGTCGCTGATGATTTTCAAGCCATCACGCAACCATTGTACCACGGCCCCAGCGACAAATATCGAGCCTTCAAGGGCATAGGTCGGCTTGCCGTCAAGCTGATAGGCAATGGTGGTGAGCAAGCGGTTTCGGGAAAAAACGGGCTGATCCCCCGTGTTCAACAACACAAAACATCCTGTGCCATAGGTGGATTTGGCCATGCCAGGTTCAAAACAAGCCTGTCCCACCGTGGCAGCCTGCTGATCCCCGGCCACCCCGCGAATGGGGATTTCCATCCCATCAAACAGGTCGGGCTGGGTTCGGCCAAAGTCATCGGCGCAGTCTTTCACTTCCGGCAGCATCGACATGGGCACATCGAAAAGCGCACAAAGCTCACGGTCCCATTCGCCCGTCACAATGTTATAGAGCATGGTGCGGGCCGCATTGGTGGCGTCGGTCGCGTGCACCTCCCCGCCGGTCAATTGCCAGATCAAATAGCTGTCAACGGTACCAAACAACAACTCACCGCGCTCTGCCTTGGCCCGTGCGTCTGGCACCTCATTGAGAATCCAATTGATCTTGGTCGCAGAAAAATACGGATCGAGGAGCAATCCGGTTTTGGTGCGAACCAAATCCTCATGTTGTGCCTGCTGGAGCTGTTGGCAAAAATCGGCTGTGCGCCGATCCTGCCACACAATCGCATTATAGATCGGTCTTCCTGTCGCCTTTTCCCAAACAATGGTGGTTTCCCGCTGGTTGGTCACGCCAATGGCGGCAATGTTGCGCGCCTTAACATCCGCTTTCATGAGCACTTGTGCGCACATGCGGCGCGTGGTGTCCCATAGATCTTCAGGCTTATGTTCAACCCAACCAGACTGCGGAAAAATCTGTTCAAACTCCTCCTGCGCTGTGGCGATGGGCTTGAGCGATTGATCAAAGATGATTGCACGGGTCGATGTCGTGCCTTGATCAATCGCCAGAATATAGTCCGTCGGCATTGGGGTTAGACTTTCCAAAAGCAAAATGTTGCCCAGCAGATGGCAATCACCAATGGTGCCCAAAGCGGCGTGCCAAAAAAGCCAAGCCAGGCCAGAAAGATATAAGCGCTGCCCAAGAGCGAGAGAAACAATCGATCGCCACGGGTGGTGACCAGGCCAAGCGCGCCTTTGCGCTCGGCCCCGCCTGGGGATTTGATTTCAAGAATGGTCAACACGCCCATGGCACTGAAAATACCGATAAACAATAAGGCTGTTGGCCAAGTCCATGCCATCCAACTCATGATTAAACCCTCCCCATCGCGAAACCTTTCGCGATATAATTACGTACGAAATAAATCACGATCGCCCCGGGGATAATCGTGAGTGTGCCCGCTGCCGCCAGCAGCCCCAATTCATAGCCAGCACTTGAGGCCGTTTTGGTCATGGTGGCGGCGATGGGTTTGGCGGCTACCGCCGTCAAGGTTTTGCCCAACAGCAACTCCACCCACGAAAACATAAAGCAGAAGAACGCAGCGACCCCCACCCCGGCTTTAATGGAGGGAATGAAAATTGTGGTGAAAAAGCGCGGGAAGGAATAGCCATCCACATAGGCCGTTTCGTCCAGCTCTTTCGGCACCCCGCCCATAAAACCTTCCAAAATCCACACGGCCAATGGCACGTTGAACAAGGTGTGGGCCAAGGCAACAGCCAAATGGGTGTCAAACAGGCCCACAGCCGAATAAAGCTGGAAGAAGGGCAAAGCGAACACGGCTGCAGGGGCCATGCGGTTGGTCAAAAGCCAGAAGAATAATTGCTTGTCGCCCAAAAACCGATAGCGTGAGAAAGCATAAGCCGCAGGCAGCGCTACAGCCACCGAAATCAGGGTATTCAACGTCACATAGATGATGGAGTTGATATAGCCCCAATACCATGTCGGATCGGTGAAAATGACTTTATAATTCGCCAAGGTGAATGTTTGCGGGAACAGCGAGAACCCGCCTAAAATCTCGTTTGTCGGTTTGAAGCTCATGGCCACGAGCCAGTAGATCGGCAGCAACAAAAACAAGATATAGGTGATGGTGACGATGGAACGTTTTTGCATGATATTCTCCTATCGCGCATCGTCTTTGGTCATCAGCGTATAGAACAGCCAGCTGACCAAAAGTGTGATGGCAAAGTAAATCAGCGACATCGCCGCTGCCGGACCCAGATCGAATTGCCCCAAGGCGATCTTGACCAAATCAATCGACAAAAGTGTTGTGGAATTGCCCGGCCCACCGCCTGTTAAAACGAACGGCTCGGTATAAATGTTAAAGCTGTCGATAAAGCGCAGCAGCACCGCAATGGTGAGCACATTTTTCATTTTCGGCAGTTGAATAAAGCGGAAGACCGCAAAGTTGCTCGCGCCGTCAATTTTCGCCGCCTGATAATAGGCTTCGGGGATTGAGACCAGCCCCGCATAGCTCAACAGCACCACCAAAGAGGTCCAGTGCCAAACATCCATGATGATGATGGTCACCCATGCCGCAAACACATTTTGCGTCATGTCATAGGAAATGCCCAGCACATGGTTGAGGAAATAGCCCATCAATCCGATGTCCGGCAGGGTGAAAATATTCCACATCGCCCCCACCACATTCCAGGGAATGAGCATGGGCAGTGCCATGATCACCAGGCAAAATGGCACCCAAAATCCTTTGCGCGGCATGGACATGGCAATGGCGATCCCAAGAGGAATTTCAATGGCAAGGATCAACCCGGTAAATAGGAACTGACGCCCAAGAGAAGCGTGGAAACGTTCGGACCGCAGCAGGTTTTCAAACCAGGTCAGGCCCTCCCAGAAAAACATATTGTCGCCAAAGGTTTCCTGCACCGAATAATTGACGACGGTCATCATCGGGATCAGCGCATTGAAGGCCACCAGCAACAGAACCGGCAGCACAAAGAACCATGCTTTTTGATTTTCGGTTTTCATGATGCGCTACCCTCCCGCGCGGTTGTGGCCAACCAGTCATCCATATAAAGCCGCGTTTGGGCGGGCTTGAATTGCAGATGCACTTGCTCCCCCGGATTGGGCACATCCTGTTTGATGATGGCGGAGACTTTTTGCTCGCCCATCAGGGCTTCCACCACATAATGGCGGCCCACATCGGCCACTTTTTTCACTATGGCCGGCAAGCCTTGGTCGCCGAGCGCCACATATTCAGGGCGAATACCGATTTGGGTTTTGCCGGTTTTGTTGCGGTCAATGTCGCCTTCAAGGGCCACATTCTGCCCCTCAATAAAGGCGCCGCCCTCCTTAACTTCACACGGCAAAACATTCATGCCGGGTGAGCCGATAAAGTGCCCCACAAAGGTGTGGGCCGGGCGTTCAAACAAATCGACCGGTGTGCCGATCTGCACAATCTCCCCTTCCTGCATCACCACCACTTGGTCGGCAAATGTCAGGGCCTCGGTTTGATCGTGCGTCACATAAATCATGGTGGCGCGCACCCGTTGGTGCAGCTCTTTGAGTTTTGAACGCAACTTCCACTTCAAGTGCGGATCGATCACGGTGAGCGGTTCATCAAACATCACCACATTCACATCGTCGCGCACCAGGCCACGGCCCATGGAGATTTTTTGCTTATTGTCCGGTGACAAACCCGCAGCCCGGTGGTCGAGCATATCTTCGACCTCCAGCATTTGCGCAATTTCACGCACCCGCTTGTCCACCAAATGTCCGGCAACTTGGCGATTGCGCAGCGGAAACGCCAAATTGTCATAAACACTCATCGTGTCGTAGATGACCGGAAACTGGAAAACCTGCGCGATGTTGCGACGATCTGGCGGCAGATCGGTCACGCCCTGATCGTCAAACAGGATGCGGCCTTCGGATGGCGCGCGCAGGCCTGAGATGATGTTCAAAAGTGTAGATTTGCCGCAACCGGATGGTCCCAACAGCGCATAGGCGCCGCCATCATCCCAATCAAGGTCGATTTCCTTTAGCGCATAATCATCAGGGGTTTTCGGGTTGTCGAAATAGCTGTGTCGCAATTGAGACAGGGTGATTTTTGCCATGTTCTGTCCTATCCCACTAAGGTACCGTCCAATGCGAAAACAAAGCACTGGTTCGGGTCCATGAAAAATTGATGGTTTTCGCCCACCTGATAGCGATGAATGCCCCGGGCGAGAGACACCCAATTGGCCATATCCGCCGCAAAGTGCGCGGAAGATTCAGAGCCGCTTAGCTCGGTCACCAACACTTTGCCGACGATCGGCACGTTGGCTTCTTCGGTTTCAAACGGCAAAACATGGTGTGGGCGAACGGCCAGCTTATAAAGCCCATCGGCGAGATCAGCTTGTTTGCCGCTTAACTCCCAACGGATATCTTTGCCCATGCTTGCGGTGCGGCCTTGCTTGGTGATCTCCGCCATATTGATCGGGGGATCGGAAAAGATGCCGGCGGACATAAGGCTGTTGGGCGCGCGATATATTTCGGCAGTCGGACCAAACTGAGCCACCTTTCCATCTTGCATCAACGCGGTTTTGCCGCCGAGCAAGAGTGCCTCTTCCGGTTCAGAGGTCGCGTAAACGACAACCGCGCCGCGCCCCTTGAACAATTCGGGCAATTGATCGCGCAATTCCTCGCGCAGCTTATAATCAAGGTTGGCCAATGGCTCATCCAGAAACACGGCTTTACTTTGCTTGGCAATCGCGCGCGCCAGTGCGGTGCGCTGCTGTTGCCCACCGGAAAGCTCATGCGGCTTGCGGTTGAGCATCGGCTTGAGCTGCAAAATATTTGCGGCCTCTTCAACCCTGTCCTCAATCTCGGATTTGGCCATGCCAGTCACTTTGAGGGGGGAGGCAATGTTTTCGAAAACGCTCATATGTGGGTAGTTGACGAAAAACTGATGCACGAGCGAAATATTGCGCTTTTGCGTGGATTGTCCGGTCACATCTTCGCCATCCATTAAAACTTGGCCGCTAGCGATCGGGTCCAGCCCCGCCATCATCTTAATCAACGAAGTTTTACCCGCGCCGGTTTCGCCCAGCATCACATTAAAATGGCCGCTTTCCAGCACCAGATTGGTGGGTTTGATGTGGGTCTGCCCGCCAACCTTTTTGGTAATGTCTTTGAGTTCCAGTGCCATTACACACCCGTTCCTGTTGTTCATGGCATATTCGCGATGCCACCTTCAGCCTGCGGCTGGTTGAATTTGAAACGGTCGGGGCCCATAGGCCCCAACCTGACAAGGACAGAATGAAACTGCCTACATCTAGGGGAGATGTTTAGTCCCAGCTGGCCACGAGATCTTCGTAGCGCACGGTCATGCCCTGTGGCTTCTCATTGTCCAACTTCGGCTTGGCACCGCCATTGGCCATCCACCATTCAGCATCACGCTCTTCGTTCAAGCGTGGGCCACAGCCACCATATACGCCAGCCGCTTCGTCAGCTGCCTGCATACGGGCCATTGTGATGTCCATTTCTTGAGCCAGACGATCCATCGCCTCTTGCGGGGTGAAGGCACCGGAGTTCACGTCACCAATTTGCTGCCACCAGATTTGGGCCAGCTTTGGATAGTCGGGAACATTCACGCCAGTTGGTGTCCATTTGTTGCGCTCTGGTGAGCGGTAAAATTCAACCAAACCACCCAGCTTTTCTGAACGCTCAGAGAAGCTCTCATGATTTACTGAGCTGTCACGAATGAAGGTCAGACCAACATGTGATTTTTTCACATCAACGGTTTTAGACACAACGAACTGTGCATAGAGCCATGCTGCTTTTGCACGTTCCATTGGCGTTGATTTCAAGATGGTCCATGAACCCACGTCCTGGTAGCCAACTTTTTGGCCGGTTTCCCAATAAGGGCCGTGTGGACTTGGGGCCATGCGCCACAATGGCGTGCCATTTTCATCAACGGTCAAATTGCCTTCTGAACGCGGCTTCACCATGTCGGCTGTAAATGCGGTGTACCAGAAGATCTGCTGGGCCACATTGCCGATGCTCAATGCAGGCAATGATTGGTAGAAGTCAAATGAGGCCGCAGCTGGGGGCGCGTAGTTGCGCAACCATTCGTCCCATTTGCGGATCGCATAAACCGCTGCAGGACCGTTTGTCGCCCCGCCACGGGTTACTGATGCGCCCACAGGGTTACAAGTGTCGGCTTCCATCCGGATGCCCCACTCATCAATCGGCACGCCATTTGGCAAGCCGGGTGAGCCTGCGCCCGCCATGGATAGCCACGCATCGGTCATGCGCCAACCAAGGTCAGGTGCGCGCTTGCCATAGTCCATGTGGCCGTAGATGGTGGTGCCATCAATATCGACAACATATTTGGTGAAAAACTCAGCAATGTCTTCATAGGCTGACCAGTTCACCGGTACGCCCAGTTCATAGCCGTAGCGCTCTTTAAAGGCCGAACGATATTCTTCATTGTCGAACCAGTCTTTGCGGAACCAATAAAGGTTGGCAAATTGCTGGTCAGGCAATTGATAAAGATCGCCATCGGGCCCCGTGGTGAACTGGGTGCCCATAAAGTCATCCAGATCCAATGTCGGGTTGGTGACATCCGCCCCCTCGCCTGACATGAATTTAGACAGGTTCACCGCCAATTGCATCCGCGAGTGGGTGCCGATCAAATCGGAATCGTTGACATAGGCATCATAAAGGTTGCGGTTGGTTTGCATTTGGGTTTGCACCGCCTGCACCACTTCGCCTTCACCCAAAATCTGGTGATTGACCTTAATGCCTGTAATTTCGAAAAAGGCCTTCGCCAACACTTCACTCTCATAAGAGTGTGTTGGAATGCCTTCTGACAAAACGTTGATTTCCATGCCTGAGTAAGGCTGTGCAGCATCGATGAACCACTGCATCTCTTGCATCTGTTCGTCTTTGCTCAAAGTTGAAGGCTGAAACTCAGCCTCAATCCATTTTTTGGCCTCATCCGCGCCCGCATAGGCTGAATGCGCCCCGGCCATAACGGCGATCACCGCTACAGCACCAAGAAGTTGCTTCTTCATAGGTTCCTCCCAAAAGTCCTGACCGGATAACCCAGCCACAATTCATATTCGAATGAACTATTAAATTTGTCAAACTATTTTTTTAGTAGTTAAATATATCCCGCATTTCCGGGCTTTATGGCGGAATTTGGCAATAATTTTAAAGACCAATATATTCGTTTAGGCAATTTACATGTTCGTTCGAACATACTATTGTTTGAACGGAAGTTGGAGATTAAACCCATGCAACAGCCCGAGCGGGTTGAAAGAATATTGGACATTTTGAACCGTGAGGGTCAGGTTGATGTGATCAATCTGGCGCAGCTTTTTGATGTGACCGAGCAAACTGTGCGCCGCGATTTGGCAACCTTGTGTCAGCGCGGGTTGGCCACGCGCATGCATGGCGGCGCGCGTCGATTGGCGTCCACAGCATCGCTCAGCTATGAAGCCCGGCGCATGAACAATATCACGGCCAAAAGCCAGATTGGGCGCAAGGCGGCTGAGCTTATTCCCAACAATTGTTCGGTGATCCTCAATATCGGCACCACCACCGAGCAGGTGGCCAGCGCCCTCACCAAGCATGAAGGCTTGCGGGTGATCACCAACAATATCAACATTATCGGGCTTATGCAGTCAGCGCCCCTCGCCAGCCTTGTGCAGGTGGGCGGCACCGTGCGCCAAAGTGATGGCGCCGTTGTGGGCGAAGATGCGGTTGAATTTATCTCCGGCTATCGGCCTGACTATGCGGTGATTGGGGCCTCCTCTATTGATGATGACGGCACGATCCTCGATTTTGACGCCCGCGAAGTGGCCGTGGCGCGCGCCATATTGAAAAATGCCCGCACGCGCATTTTGGTGGTCGATCAATCCAAGTTTGAAATTAACGCGCCGGTGCGCATCGCTGACATTGGCGAATTAGACTTTATCGTCATGGATGGTGCGCCTTCTGACGCTTTTGCCCGTGCGGCCGAAGCGGCGGGCACCCAGATAATTATTGCAGGACAAAATTTATGAGCAACACAGATCCCAATCAGCCCTATGACATGTTTATTGTGGGCGGCGGCATTAATGGCTGCGGCATCGCCCGTGACGCGGCGGGGCGCGGCTTGTCTGTGGCGCTGGCGGAAAAGGATGATTTGGCCCAAGCCACCTCCTCCGCCTCCACCAAACTATTTCATGGCGGTCTGCGCTATCTTGAATATTTTGAGTTCCGTCTGGTGCGTGAAGCGCTGATCGAGCGGGAAAACCTGTTGGTGGCCATGCCGCACATTTCGTGGCCCATGCGGTTTGTGTTGCCCTATCATCCAGACATGCGGTTTGAAAGTGAGACGCCAACGTCCAAATTGCTCTCCACGGTTATGCCTTGGATGAAGGGACAGCGCCCTGGTTGGCTACTTCGGCTCGGGCTGTTCATGTATGATCATTTAGGTGGCCGCAAGATTTTGCCGGGCACTAAAACCCTCGACTTACGTGAGGCAAAGGAAGGCAAGCCGCTCAAGGATAAGTTTGAGACGGCTTATGAATATTCCGATTGCTGGGTGGAAGATTCACGTCTGGTGGTGCTGAACGCGCGTGACGCGGCGGCGCGGGGCGCCAAGATTATGACCCGCACCAAAGTGATCAGCGCCACTTCGGCCAACGGCATATGGACTGTGACCACAAAAGATCAAAATAGTGGTGAAACGCAGGAATTTCAGGCCAAAATGCTGATCAATGCAGGCGGTCCCTGGGTGGAAAACATCATCCATGATGTGGCTGATATGCGCACAAAAGAAGGCATTCGGCTGGTGCGTGGCAGCCATATTGTCACGAAAAAACTGTTCGATCACGACAAGGCCTATTTCTTCCAAGGCGAGGACGGACGCATTATTTTCGCCATTCCTTATGAGGAAGATTACACCTTGATCGGCACCACCGATGCGGACCATGAGGATATTTCTCAGCCGCCGGAATGTACCCCGGAAGAGCAGAAATATCTGTGTGACTTCGCGTCAAATTATTTCAAAACGCCCGTTAGCGATCAGGATATTCTTTGGACATATTCTGGCGTACGCCCGCTTTATGATGACAATGCCAGCTCCAGCACTGCGGCCACCCGCGAATATGTGCTCAAACTCAATGAAAGTGCCGATGCCCCGGCGCTGAATATTTTCGGCGGCAAGATCACAACTTATCGCCGCTTGGCGGAATCCGCGATTGCCAAATGCGCGCACTTCTTTCCCCATATTCAGGGCGAGTGGACCGCGCGCGTGCCCCTGCCCGGGGGTGATTTCCCGCACGATGGTCGCGACACGCTGATCGAAAAGCTAAAGGCGAACAGCACCTTTTTGGATGAAAAAACCGCGCGGCGGCTGATCAAGGCCTATGGCACTGATGCCCTGACCATTTTTTCCGGCATTGAAAGTGAAAATCAGGCGGGCGAGCATTTCGGCCATGGCATTTACGCATGCGAGCTGGATTGGGTGGTCGATAAGGAATGGGTGCAAACGGCTGAAGATTATTTATGGCGCCGCACCAAAATGGGCCTGCGTACCAGTGCGGCCGAAGCGGACAAGATCGCCCGCTATATCGCCCAACGCTAATTCTTGGCGCGGCCCCCAAAATACGCGGGCCGCGCCGGCTAATTTTAGTCCAGCTTGCGGTAGCGCAGAATATTGCCGCTGGGCAAATACATCAATTCGAGCTGACGCTGATCGACATAGGATAGCTGGTAGCAATAGCTCTCACCGGATTCCTCCTCACGCGCATAAAGATAAGGCCCCTCGCCTTCAAAGCGGTCGCACCTGTCAGACACCCACAAATAATCCACGCCGCTAAAGCTGCCTTCATAGGTGTTTTCGCGTTCAGCCCCTAAAACAGTGAATTGCGAATTGGGGTCATCTTCCGAATACCACTGCCCCTGTAATTTATTCAGCAGCGCATCATATTCGGTCCAAGGGCGCACGGTGACATCGCGCAGCACCATGTCGGCGGTGCGGTCATAGATTGCCTCAAGGTCCCCATCGATGAATAGGGGGGTGCCCGGATCAAGCGCTTCCATCACCGTGAACGCAAGTTGCGGGGTGCGGCCATCGTCAAAAACAAAAAAGTTTGTGCCGCCCGCATGGAAATTGCATTGGCGTTCACCATCATTGCTGCATCCCTGCAAGATCACATTGTCAGAATAGGGATCGCCATAGGTGCCGGGCGCGGTGCCTGACGAAGAAGTGGGCTTCGCCCTCGCATCTTTTTCGCTGTCGCGATTGTCGTTCAATGTCAGTGTGAAGTGCGTTGCCGTCTCGCCCGTATCAAGCTTGCGAAAGCCTGTGGTTTCATATCCCCGTGCCGCGCAGTTTTCGTCGTCATCAATCGAGAAAGCTTCGTTGGTGGTGCAAAACGTAAAGTCGCCACTGGCGAACGGGGTGCCCGAAGCCATGGCGTGATAATAATAATATCTGCTTTTCAGATCGCCACTAACGGTGGTTTTGCACTCCCCTGCGGCTATGTTCCACCATCCTTCAGAAACCCACTCATCTTCACTGGCATAACCGATGGCCAGGCTGAGGCTTTGTGCGGTGTTGTTGCAAATCTCAAGCGCCGCCAAGGCTGGAGTTGAAAAAAGCGCCAACGCGCCGGCCAACAGTAAGTGTTTCATTTATATGCCCTCTCCCATTTTGGCTTCCTGTGTAGCGTTGACTTTTCCCAATGTCGACAAAGAGTTGGGTATTGCACTTTTTCGCGTGATCAGGCCGGGCACAAAAAAGCCGACACGGGCGCTTTCCGTGTCGGCCAATAAAGTCGCGTCACTGGAGAACCGTTTAGTGCACCAGCATAATCGCTGTTTTGCAGGCGCGGATCATCTCCATGGTGGTCGAGCCGATAAACAAGGACCGCAGGCGCGAGTGGCTAAATGCGCCCATCACCAGCAATTGATAATCCTGCGAATTGGCGAGCTCCGCCAATTTCTTGTCGACATCGCCGCTCAGCACTTGTTGGTCGGTTTCAAGCCCGGCATCGCTGAGCTTTTTCGCGGCAGCATCGAGTGCTGTTTGTACCTTGTCTGAAGGTTTGCCCACATAGGCGAGCGTAACCGACAGGCCCTTATAAAGCGGCGAAGTGGCCACTTGATCAACGGCCTTGAGTGACGAGGCACCGCCATCAAATGCCACCAGCACTTTTTCCACCGGGGTAAAAGCACGATTGGCGACCAAAACGGGCTTATGGCTGGCGCGGATCACCCGTTCCAGATTTGACCCTAAATGACCTGAGGCCATTTTGGCGGCTTCGCCACGTTTGCCCACCACAATGATGTCGCCGGTTTCTTCCTTGGCGGCAATGGTTTCCACCAAATCGCCCTGGCGCAAACGGGTTTGCACTTCAATGTCGCCATCACCCTGGATGATCGACTTCGCATCCTCAAGAATGGCCCGGCCATGCTCTTGCGCCAGTTTGGAGCGCTCCATGTCCAAGGCGCTCAGCTTGTCGAGCAATTGGGTGCGGGCGCCCAAAACAATGGCACCGCTCAAATCATCAGAGGCAGACGCCGAGCGCCGCCCCATAATGTGATAGACCTTCACCTTCGAGTCGGTGCGTTGGGCCATCCAGGCGGCGTAATGACACACGCTTTCAGAATAAGCAGATCCATCAACCAAGGCTAAAATGGTTTGGCTTTGCATCGTTACGCTCCTTTAATGGCCCATCAATTCGTCAAGGGCACCGGGTTTGTCGTGAATGGCGAGTTGGTCGACAATGGTTTCTGAGGCTTTGTTCAGCCCCACAATGTCAACTTCGGCCCCGTCACGACGGAATTTAAGCACCGCCATATCCAACGCCGCCACCGACGAAATATCCCAAATATGGGCGCGGCTGACATCAATGGTAACTTTTTCAGGCGCTTCTTTAAAGTCAAACGACTTCATAAAATCCTCGCTAGAGGCAAAGAACAATTGGCCTTCAACAAAGTATGTCCGATGGCTGCCTTCTTCGTTGATTTCGGTGCGCACGCGGAACAATTGCGCGATCTTCCAGGCAAAGAAAATACCCGAGAGCAAAACGCCCACCATCACGCCAATGGCAAGGTTGTGGGTGTAAATCACGAAGAACACGGTGGCCAACATCACGATGGATGATGATTTGGGATGCTCTTTCAAATTCTTGATCGATGACCAGGAGAATGTGCCGATCGACACCATGATCATGATCGCCACAAGCGCCGCCATGGGAATGATCGATACGATATCGTCAAGGATCACCACCATCACCAGCAAAACTGAACCCGCAATAAAAGCGGAAAGTCGGCCACGGCCGCCAGATTTCACATTGATGATGGATTGGCCAATCATGGCACAACCGGCCATGCCGCCGATAAAACCGGTGGCGGTGTTGGCAATGCCCTGACCGATACATTCCTGATTGCGGTCAGAATTGGTGTCGGTCAGATCGTCAACGATCTGCTGTGTCATCAAACTCTCGAGCAGCCCGACAACGGCAACAGCCAGAGAATAAGGGAAGATGATCTGCAAGGTTTCAAAATTCAACGGAATGTCTGGGATCAAAAACACAGGCAGTGTATCGGGCAACGCGCCCATATCGCCAACGGTGCGCACATCCAAGCCCAAGGCAACCGCCAAAACAGTCAGCACAATAATGGTGACCAACGGCGACGGCACCGCTTTAGTGATGCGGGGGAACAGATAGATAATCGCCAAGCCCAACGCCACCAAGAGATAGGTGAGCGGCGGCACCTTGCTGGGATCCAGCTCAGGCAATTGCGCCATAAAGATCAAAATGGCGAGGGCGTTCACAAACCCGGTCATCACCGATTTTGACACAAAGCGCATCACATAGCCGAGCTTGAGAAAGCCTGCCCCGATTTGCAGCAAACCGGCCAACACGGTGGCCGCAAGCAAATATTGCAGCCCATGTTCTTTTACCAAGGTCACCATCAACACGGCAGTAGCGGCAGTGGCCGCAGAAATCATGCCCGGACGACCGCCCACAAAGGCGATAATTACCGCGATGGAGAAACTGGCATAAAGCCCGACCTTCGGGTCCACACCAGCAATAATAGAAAAGGCGATGGCTTCAGGAATGAGGGCAAGGGCGACCACAATACCTGACAACACATCGCCGCGAATGTTACCGAACCATTGTTGGCGGTAATAAGAGAAATTCATCATAATGATTTATACCCATAAGCGCGTTTGGCTTATTTGTGTTTGGAGTTCATATTTATGATTGTCCAGCGGATCGGCGGCTGGAAGAGCCACCTTGGCATCTCACCAAGGTCCAAATGGTTAGGGGCGTTATATTGGTTTAGATCAAATCGTCAATCCATTCGCCATAATATCGGTCTTTGATTTCGATAATTTTACAGTTTGGGCTGCTTTGGGGGCACTGGTGCTGCGGGCCTATTTGCGCTCATTGGCGCTGGGCCGGCGCTATTGCGGGGCGGGCAAAGTGCCTTCGAATAGATTGGTGACACTCTTAATTTCGCGCTGCATATGTTCCCGAAACAGGGTCACGCGTTTGGTATTGCGCAAGTCTCGGTGGTAGAGCAGCCAAAGGCCAAGCTCATGCTGCTTCTCTGGCTTGTGAAATCTGACCAATTCCGGCTCACTGTCCCCCAGAAAACATGGCAAAAAGCCAACGCCCAACTCCGCCTTCAGCGCTGCCAGCGTAAGGGAGGTTTCATCAACGTAGAACTCGTGGTCGGCGCTTGGCCATGCCTTTTTGGTCCAGTTTTTATGGTAATCACAGCAATCCACACCGATCCATTTTTCTGGCGCTTGACCAGATTTAACAGCCTCACAATAGGCCCGCGCGCCATAGACGGCAGATGCCACTGTTGTCAGGCGCGTTCCAATCAGGGTTTCTACCGGGCTGTTGGTCTGACGTATGGCGATATCCGCCTCGCGCTCAGCAAGACGCACAGAATTGTTGGTCACTTGAATATTCAATTCAATCTTTGGATAGGCTGCGCTGAAACGCGCAAAAATTGGCATCAAGACGGTTGAGGCCATGTTAGCAATGGCGGTCACACGAAGCTCCCCCGCAATGTCCTCGTCTTGCCCTCCGACGGCCCCCTCAAAAGACAAAATCTCTTTTTCAACCCGAAGTGCGGCGTGCCTTAACTCTTCACCAGCGTCTGTCAAAACATAGCCGGTCGATTTACGTTCAACCAAAGGTGCGGCAAGCGTTTTTTCTAGCGTGCGGATGCGGCGCGACACGGTCGAGTGGCGCACCCCCAGCCGTTTGGCCGCAGAACTAAAGGACCCTTCACGAGCTACCGCTAGAAATATTCGCGCATCGTCCCATTGCATCCAATGTTCCCCGCTGTGTGCATTATTGCAAAGCCGGTGTCGATTTTTCCCGAATTCCCAAAATCATGATCGAGTGCAACCCTATTTGCAAGCGGAAACGGACCTGACAGGCACGCTGGCTCTAGCAAAGAGCCGTTCAAGCGACGCCCTGGCCATAACAAATAGGGAGAAGATCAAATGACCATGACCATCAAAAAACAGAACCGCGCGGCGTTTTTGGGCGCGATCGCATTGACACTGGCCTGGGGGCCCGCACTCAGCTTTGCGGAAAGCGTGGATGACAAAATTGCGCGCGCCATGTCGGCCGCCCCGTCGGACGTTTCTGCCGAGGCAACAATTATGGATGTGGATGGCACAATATTGCGCGAAGGCACGAACGACTGGGTGTGTTTGCCCGGTGTTGGCCTAATCCCCGGCGACGAGCACCCCATGTGTAATGACGCCGTTTGGATGAAATGGATGGCGGCCGTTGGCGCAGGCACAGAATTCTCTACTGACGTGATCGGCGTGTCATACATGCTTCAAGGGGATGCAATGGTCAATAATGACAATCCGATGGCCACCGACCCCAATGATGGTGGTGTGTGGGTGCAGGATGGACCGCATATTATGATGTTATTTCCAAACATGGATATGCTGGCTGACTTGCCCAGAGATCCATTTGCTGGCGGCCCCTATGTCATGTGGGGCGAGACACCGCTTGCACATGTCATGGTGCCGATTGAGGCGAAATAGAACCCAAATTCAATATTGTTGATGAAGAGGAATTTGCGATGTCTGTCGAGCACATTCAAAACTCGGTCAAGGACGTTATTTCTTACCTGTCTGAACACCCTGAAAATACCCAAAGCACCAGCACGCCCATCACTGCGGTGATGGAAGATGATCTGCGCTGTCGGGCAACGGGCGTAAATGGCGAAACCATCATCACCGACATGCCGAAAGCGGTCGGCGGCGGCGGTTCCGCACCCTCCCCCGGTTGGTTGTCGCGCGCTGCATTGGCAACTTGCGATGCCACCAGAATCGCATTGCGCGCAGCCGAGCTCGGGATTGCCTTAGACACGCTCGAAGTGACCGCCGATAGCGTTGACGATGACCGGGGTTTGTTCGGCATGGATAAATCGGTTCCCGCAGGCTCTTTAAGCCTTAGAACCCGTGTTAAGATTGGTGCCGCGGGCGTAAAAGCAGATGTGCTGCGGGAGATTGTTGATTTTGCAGTGACACATTCCCCTGTTGCCGATGTCTGCCGCCGCGCAACGCCTTCGACATTGGAGGTTACGATCTGCTGATCGTATAATTGCTCTTGGAACAGTTCTGCCTGTGCAAAATCAATAATGGAGATCACGATGACTAACCATTCAATAGCAAGAGAAGGTGGCTGCATATGCGGCCATGTCCGATATCAGGTGTCGTCGGACCCCTTGATTGTGCATTGTTGCCATTGCCGCGGCTGTCAGAAAAATTCGGGAACCGCCTTTGCCCTGAATGCTTTGTTCGAAGCGGATCGGGTGACGCTACTTTCTGGCGAGGTTGAGGAAATAACTGTTCCAACACCCAGTGGCACAGGGCAGGACATCACCCGATGCGCCAAATGCAAAATTGCCGTGTGGAGCAATTACAATATGGGCGGGCTGCGTGAAAATATCCGGTTTATCCGCGTGGGCACCCTTGATGACCCGGACCAAATGCCCCCAGACGTGCACATTTATACCTGTTCCAAACAGCCGTGGGTACGCCTGCCGGAGAATGATCGGCGCGCCGAAACATTTTATAAAATTAGCGAGACCTGGTCCCCCGAAGCGTTGGCGCGTCTGGCAATTATCGAAACGTCGGCAGGCATAAAGATCAGTTGAGGAATTTTTCGGGTGCCACGAAAAGCAGTCCTTTGGTGAAGCGGGCGAACAGATAGATAATCGCCAAGCCCAGTGCCGCCCCAAAATGGGTGAGCGGCGGCACCTTGCCTGGATGAAGCTCAGGCAATGGCGCCATAAAAATCAAAATGGCAAGAGCGTTCATAATCCCGGTCATCACCGATTTAGAAACAAAGCACATCTGTCCTATTTGTGTTTTAAATTCATATATTTGATTGGCCATAAGCAGGCTGACTTCATTTGCATATTGATATTGCTGACAAGCAGGTTCCCATTTTGCTGCGCATATTTGAATAGTGCCAGCGACTTGCTCAAGACAAAAAAATAACGAATAATGCAAAACATTAATTAATCGAATAATTAAATAAAGAACCTTGTTTCTTGGGGGGAAGCATGGACTTACTCACCGAACGTTTGATTACAGAGCTGACCGACGCGAACGATAACCAGGCCGCATTCCGCCGCTTCTCCGAATTGATGGGTGAGCTGGGATTTGAACAAATACTCTATGCCCTCGTGCGTCAAAACAACGAGGATTTCGTCGATGACGCGATCATTTTAGACACGTTTGATCGTGAGTGGATGAGCTTCTATATGAAGCATGACCTTATCCGCAAAGATCCTGTTGCTTGGCATGTAGCTAACAACAAGGACCCTGTATTTTTTCCTGACATCTACCGAAAAGTCGATCAATCTGCAGTGCCGGACTTGGCGTTCAAAGAAGGTGCCAATCTGAGTAGAGATTGGGGAGTTAAGAATGCAGTTTCTGCCCAAATCACGGCACAAGATCACACCACGGCGACCTTCACACTGCTTATGCCATCCGATTTACCCGAGCAGGAGGCTGAGGACCATCTTAAGCGTGAGTATGGGCGGGCGGCGAGTTTGTTTGAAACATTTCATGCCTATTGTGATCAGGCAGCAATTGCCCAAGATCATTTTGCGCTCACCCCGCGGGAAATCGAAGTTTTAAAATGGTTGAGTGATGGATTAGTTGCGAAACAAATTGCACACAAAACGGCCACGAGCGTATTTACCGTACAAAAGCAGATTACAAGTGCTCGCAGGCGACTAAGGGCAGCAACAGCCACACAAGCGGTCGCAAAGGCGCTTATTTGGCGTCTCATTTGAGACTTTGAACATATGGCTAAAATTAGCCAATTGAGAAGCGGTTCGGGTCGGGGCTAACTTAACGTTGAGCAAAGTCCGCAGCTTGCACGTCAAGATAAATGGCTAAAATTGATATTGTAAATGATAAGATGGAAGTGTTGGGTGGACTTATGTCCATCTCGGCTCTTTCTGGTTCAGAACGTAAGAAAGCCGTTGACGATATTATTGCGGAAGATGTGCAGTTATTAGACGCAACAATGTCTGGACTACAACTTGGGCCAGACCTTGTTTTTCAACGGGTGTTGATTGGCGAATTGAATTCAACGGACGCCTTTATTTCGGACTACGAAATAGCCGATGCCTTTCATTCGCGATTTGGTGAACATATTACACTTGCAGAGCTGGATGTGCTTAAAAGCCTGCTTTCTGGGGAAACTCTCAAGGAAGCGTCTCAGCGTGATGGAC
The DNA here is from genome assembly GCF_003433515.1 of Maritalea myrionectae. Taxonomy (GTDB): domain Bacteria; phylum Pseudomonadota; class Alphaproteobacteria; order Rhizobiales; family Devosiaceae; genus Maritalea; species Maritalea myrionectae. Next base: position 93,659 of record NZ_CP021332.1, on the reverse strand, counting down.
GCTCATACCAAACAAAACGAAATCAGTTTTCGGCACTGCGCGGGAAATCCCATTTAAACCAACCGGCGCTCATCCAAACGATGACAGTACTGTTGCTAAATGTGGTGCATCATAGATTAAAGCACAATGGCCCTAATGCTCGTTGGCTACACGATTATTTGCGGAAATACTACGGCGACCACTCACGTTTGCATCATCTGCACCTTTCATCGGGTCGCACATTACTTGTAGCTGACATCGGGCCAATCCAAGGCCAACCTGCACTTTGTATGCATACATTATCGTTTCCGATCATACCAATTCCGTCGAAACAATCGGTATTACGGACGCACAATATAAGATTGTTGCTGCCAATACGGCCCAACCATTATGGCGCACCGAATTATGCAAAGGACATAAACAGCTCTCTGAAGTATTTTGCTCAAGACTGCGCAGAAATGGTGTGCACCTTTAGTTTGGGGCAATTACCAATCTTAAGTCATGGATCTGGCTTTAGTGCGGCGCTTGCCGTCGCCACCGAGCTGAAGAAGAGTTGCTCACGGCTTATAATGTACTCCGCAACAATCGAGGTGCCAGCAGCAAATGCCCAACGCGACATGTTTGGAGCCTCTTGGTCAATGCTTCGCATGCGTTACGGTAAACTGCTTGCACCGGTGCTGCTGACGGCCATGAAATATTTTTTAAATCGAGGGGTACGCGATCGAGCGGTTTTAAGACAATATGAAAACAGCCCTCTCGATCATGACGTTGTCCAACGGTTCTTAGAGGCTGACTGGTTCCAAGATGCTCTATCCTATGCGGTGGAGCATAACTATCAAGGCATTTTAGAAGACTGTAACCACTCTGAGACAAATCTCTTAAACCTGATAAAAAACTGTCGGGTACCCATTAGATTTATCTTTGGCGAAGAGGATAGGCACTCATGTTCAAGCGCATTGCCGGGTTGGTTAAATAAACATCAACTAGATCAGAATGTGGAACTCGATTTTATCAAGAACCATGGGCAAGCGACGCTAATGGAATCCCCTGAGATTTTGTTCGAACTTCTTTTCTAAGAAAAGTAAAATTGCAAAAAAAAGCAATTTATTTCAATAATTTCCAAACTTTCAGCACCATTTAGTACAATTGGATCATGCGCACAAATTCTCAACACCCTATTCAACAATTGAAGGCTCTTTTTTAGAGCGGCATTTTGTTAACGATATTGGGGGAGTGGGACATTGATCTCGAAGTCTATCTGGATCAGGGCGCTTGGGGGCACAAATCTTCTCGCGTTAAGCGTTGCAGGCGTATTGGCGACAACCAATTCTGCGAAATCTGAAGATTTCGTTGTACCATCTGGCACAACATTAACTGACACGCAAATAGCAAATGATGGCGATCACGTCACTGTTGAAGCAGGTGCAATAATTGATGTCGACGGCGTTGCCATCGAGGCTGCTGATGAAACTGTTACCGCTTCCGGTATCAATAATGGGGTCATTGAAGGCACTGACGGCGCATTCGACTTTGCTGGTCGCTTTGGCACGATAACAAACAACGGCATCATTGAAGGTGGATTTGGGATCGCTGTAGACGGTGGTTTTGATACGGTTGTCAATAATGGCACACTAAACGCAACAAATCTTGGTGAAGACGCGTTTTTGGCCGATGGTGTCAGCGGAAGTTTTATCAACACCGGTACAATTTCAGCATTTAATGGCGAGGGCGTGGATTCCAGTCGAGGCATCAGGCTCAAAGAATTTATAAGTAGCATTGACAATAGCGGCACCATTGAAGCTGACATTGGCGTTCAAATCTATAATGGCATAGACAGCTTTACGAACTCGGGTTCTATCGTTGGTTTCAATGACGAGGCCGTTCGTCTTAGCGAAGGCTTTGGGACTTTTATTAATACTGGCTCCATCAAATCTCTTAGCGCACAGCCCGCAATCGATCTTCATGGCGGCGGCGACTACTTTAACAACTCAGGGACCATTACCGGCGCGGACGGCATTTGGCTGGGCCATGAAGGACCGGAGATGTTCTTCATCAATGAGTTTGTAAACAGTGGCACGATATCTGGATCAAATGGGTTTGCTATTGCTGGCGCCTTGGAAATCAATAAGTTCGTCAATACGGGTAAGATCAAATCGATCAATGGAAATGCCCTGGAACTTGAAGCCGAAATGGGCTCTTTCCAAAATGGCGCAACTGGTGAAATCACATCAGACAACGGCATCGCAGTAAAATTGGATTCCGGAGCCGTAAGCTTTTCTAATTCGGGCTTAATTTCCGGCAAAGATGGCGTTTGGTTGGGCGTAGACCATGACGTGAGTAGTTTTGTAAATGATGGCGAGATCATAGGCACCGATGGTCTTGGTGTGAGCAGCGATCTCGGATTTGGATCTTTTACAAATTCAGGCACAATCCAGGGAATGTATAACGCCGTCCATTTTGTCACTGGCGGCTCAACATTCAAAAACTTGGAAAGTGGAAACATCATTTCAACTAATGATAATGGCTTCTCAAGTGAGGGCGAAATTACCAATCTGGAAAATGCTGGAACCATTCAGGGAAGTGGCGGCATTGCACTTCATGATGGTGCGTATCTGACCCAACTCACCAATAGTGGAACAATTATTGGGACGGACTGGTCTGCTTTAGGCATTGACGGTGATTTTAATGAAATCATCAATGATGGGGTGATTCAGTCTACGGGTGATTCCACTGCCATATGGGTGGCAAATGGCGGACAACGTCTCATAAACAACGGCACTATTTCGGCTCAAATAGATCTAGATGGCAATGGCGTCTCTATTGATGGATATATCGCCGAAATCACCAACACCGGCACTGTAAATGGTGTCGGCGGTTTCTGGCTGGGTGAAGGAGTTGGTCAATTTAGCAACTCCGGTACAATTCAGTTTGGGCGTTGGGGGGGTGTTTCCAGTGATGGGGACTTTGCCAACTTCACCAACTCCGGCACAATCAAGGGCATTCTAGGCGAAAGCAATGCAGTACGTTTCAACGGCGGCGGAAAAACATTCCTCAATTCAGCGAGCGGCGTCATAGAGACATCGATTGAAAGTGATCAGAACGCAGTAACAATTGCAGGTGATGCGGCAACGGTTAACGAAATGGACACCTTCAGAAATGAGGGACTAATTCGGGGCTATGGTGGAGTTTGGTTAGGCGCAAATGAAGAGAGCACACTCCAAAAATTTGAGAATAGCAGTACAATTATCGCCACCCATGACAAATCTGGTGTCGGGACTTTAGGGGCAATTAAAGACTTTTTTAACACCGGCATAATTCGTCATGGAGAAGGTGGAATTGGCGTCTATTACGACAAAGGAGACAATTTCTATAATAGCGGCACGATCGCGGGAGAAGGGGAAACGGGTGTCGCCTTTATCAGTGGCATAAAGAAGGTCCAAAACGCTGGAACAATCCGTGGTTCAGACCTTGGATTATTCGTTGGGGGCGAGTTTTCAACCTCTCTAACCAACACTGGCACAATTGAAGCCCTTTCGAGCGAGACAAGAGTGCGGGCGGCAGAAAGCACGCCTACAATTGGGGTGGGGCTACTCGATGGTGACATTTCCAATAGCGGAACCATCTCCGGGGGCGTTGGAATTGCGTTCACGGCCAATGGCGACGGTCGTGGCACCGTCTCCAACGCTGGTGTAATCCGAGGAACTTCAGGACTCGCCATCGATTTTGAATATTTGGATGGCGGCAGCGCAGTCGAACGCGATGACGTGCTTAACCTGCTAGCTGGTTCGTCAATTGATGGCAGTGTCGCGTTTGGCGCGGGCCAAGATACACTGGATGTTACCGGCCTGGGCGATCAAAGCCTTTATCTTGAAACCTCCGGTCTAGAAAATTTTATTGCGGCGGATGAGCAATTGTCTGTGTTTGATGCCACAAGCGGCAAGGTTGCTGTGGTGAGCAAAAGTACTGTTAGCGAAGCCGGTAGCGGGGGCACCTCGAAAAATGTGAGTGACGTCACCAATGGGATCGCCGACATTGTGTCCTCAAATATATCCGGCGGTGATGTCGAGATTGGTGACAATAGCACCGCGCTGGGATATGCCCCGACAAGACGACAGTCCGCGGCTGAATCTGCCGCGACCGACCTCGCCGCTCAATATGTTGCGCCAAAGGGGCATGCTTGGATCAGTGGATTCGGTGGGATTTCAGGCAAAGATCAAGCTGCCGTAAGCCGAAGTGTTTATGGCGGTCTTATTGCTGGAACACATGCTCAATTTGACAAGACGACCAAATTTGGTGGTCTATTTGGCTACGCCGCATCGCATCAAGATATCTCTGGTGGCGGACAAACTGTTAAAACTGATACTGCCATTTCGGGTCTTTATGGTCAGTCACAAATTGAAGGTTTGACACTGTCCTATTCTCTTCTCGGGGGCGCAGGTTGGCATAGTAGTGAACGTGCCGTGGGTCTTGAAACGGCAACAGCAGATTTTCGCAGTTGGTTTCTAAGCCCAGAAATTGGCGTGGCCCTACCAGTATATGAAGATAACAGCTCAGCAATCAGTGTTGGTGGGCGCATAAAATACATTGGTGGCGTTGTGCTAGGCTACAGTGAAACAGGATCAAGTGCGGACCTCACAATAGGCGATCAGGTGATCTCCAATGCCGAGCTTGCCTTTGATGTCTCCAGTATACATGTGGTCGGTCAGAATGAACATGGAAACATCAAGCTGAATTCAAAGCTTGGGGTGTCAGTCAATTCTAACTTGGGCGGATCTTCCGTGGATGTGAGCATGCTTGGACAAGACCTTTCTTCAAGTACACCAAACGAAACCTACTATGAAGCGTTTGGTAGTGTTGGGCTTGCTGCGCCAATTGGGGAAGCGACAAACATCTCTGCATCCTTAAATGCATCTGTGGGGTCGAACGGCACATATTCTGGTACCGCCAAGATTCAACTTGGTGGAGACTTCTAAACAGCAATCTCCCCTACCTCCAGAATTTACTTGGCCGCCCTCTAATAAGAGGGCGGTTTTTTCGTTCTCATGGCGTTTAAGGGCATTGATCAACAGATCAATGCATTCTTCAAATGTGTAAACATTTTTTTTCGCTTGCTATTTGAGCGAATAAGGCGCATATAAGCCCCACGTTTAACGCCATCATTGGCGATCTGATCTGCCGGACTACCGGTTTGCTTGGCTTCTCTCTGATTTCTAAAACGTTGCAACCTTTGGGCATGTTGCCCATGGGAAATTCACTTGTGCGCCATTTGAGCGCCAAGCTATCTAAATAAGGTATATGCCATGACAACCGGCACAGTTAAATTCTTCAACACAACTAAAGGCTTCGGCTTTATTTCTCCAGAAGACGGCAGCAAGGACGCATTCGTTCATATTTCTGCAGTAGAGCGTGCAGGTCTTTCAGGCCTCGCTGAAGGTCAGAAAGTTTCTTATGAGCTAGAGAGCGGCCGTGATGGCAAGCAATCAGCTGCCAACCTTTCTTTGGTTGACTAAGACGATATTGGGTCGCATTCGTGCGGCCCTTTTGTCTTTGAAAGATCACCAAAATGACAGATGATGCGCGAGATCGCGCTGAAAAAAGATTTGCTGCCATTCAACGGGCACCAGATATCAAGCTAAGCGACAAAGAACAAAAAGCTAAGTCCATCAGCGATAACACAGCCCGCCTTAAAGCGCTGCGCCTCGCAAAAGATGCCGCTTCAAAAGCCTAATAAAACTGGCATTGTTCACACACTCACTTCCAAACATCGCTAAAACGTCACACTGAGTTCCGTTTGCGAGATCAGGGCCTGTAACAAGCCTTCTCGTGTGTGCTCATTATGGTCGAGCATGGCCTGTCGTGCCGTCTCGCCATTGCGGGTGCGCAAAGCGGTGACGATTTGATTGTGGTCGCTATGGGTTTCAAAATTCACATCACGGGCGCGGGTACCCATATATAAAAAACGGGTTCCCTCCTCCAAATGGCTCATGATCAGGCTGTGCAAACGGGGATTTTTTGAGCCGCGGGCAATCGCGGCGTGAAACATCTCATTGCTGGCGACAAATCCTTTGGTGCTATGCCCCTCCCCCACCACATATTCGGCTTTAGCCAATTGTGCGAGTTGGTCCAATTCTTGATCGGTCAGGTTTTGCGCCGCCAACGCCGCCGCTGCGCCTTCTAATATGCCGCGCACCGCGAACAGATCATTCATGTCTTTCACCGTCACCGGGCTGACCCGATAGCCACGCCGGGGAAAAGATTCCATCAACCCCTCAAGACACAACCGCCCCATGGCTTCCCGCACGGGTGTTTTGCTCATCGCTAGCCGTTCGGCCAGCTCTTTTTCTGAAACATCGGTGCCCGGTGCCAACTCGCATGTGATCACCTGTTCACGCAGTGCCAAATAGGCTTGCTCAGTCAAGGAAACAGATTTTTTCATTGTGTTGTCAGCACTCATTTTGGCGGTCCTCGCAGCGGGGCATGCCCTTCCTTTTCGCCAATCACCACCTCAAAGTCAAAATAATATTCTTGTGATATATCAGCTAATATTTTAGCCTCTCCTCTGAGGAGACCGCGAAATGCCGAAGATTTTGGTGATTAATCCCAATAGCTCAAAGTCAGTGACCCAATCCATGGCGCACTGTTTGGTGGAGATTGGCGCGCGGACATCTCACGACATTATTTGCATCGAGCTGTCGAAATCGCCGCCGGGCATTGAAACAGATGAACATGTGGCAGAAGTGGTGCCGCACATTCTGGAGGCAGTCGCCGCGTCCGACGCGGATGCGTTCGTGATCGCCTGTTTTTCTGATCCGGGGATCGCAAAGGTGCGGGCGGCGACCAGCAAGCCAGTTTTTGGCATTGCTGAAAGCGCCTACCTCACAGCTCTTGGCTTGGGCAGCGCATTTGGCATCATCTCCATGGGCCCGTCATCTATTGGGCGGCATTTGCGCTATTTGCAGCATTTGCATCTCGATAAACGCCTTGCCGGCGACAGGGCCATAAACATCACTGTGCCTGAGTTGATGGCCAGCAATGTGATTGAAGGGTTGGGGGAAACCGGCCAGGCATTGCGGGATCAAGACGGCGCCAGCGTGCTGATTTTAGGATGTGCCGGGCTGGGCAACTATCGGCAAGATTTGCAGGCGCAGTTGCAGTTGCCAGTGGTTGACCCGGTGCAGGCGGGGGTGATGCACGCCATCAACGCACTTGATCTGAATTATGGGGGAATGTTTGATGTTTGATTTGGTGTTGCAAGGGCCAGCCATGTTGTCGGATGGTCGTCATGATGCCTGTTGGATCGGGGTGCAGGAAGGCAAAATCGCCGCGATCGGCCAAGGCGATGCGCCCGACGCGGCAGAAGTTCATATTGTCACGGAAGGCATTATTTTGCCCGGTGTCGTCGATGGCCAAACTCATGCGTGCTCATATGGCGGCTTGCCGGGCATTGAAAGCACCACCCGCTCGGCCGTCGCGGGCGGCGTGACCACCTTGGTTGATATGCCTTATGACAACCCTGATCCGCTCAACACCAAAGCGCGGCTGGACGAGAAAATTGCCACCATCAACGCGGTCGCCTACGCCGATATGGCGCTCTATGCCACTGTCGCACCGGGGCAGGACAACAGCGAAATTGCCCCGCTGATTGAGGGTGGTGTGGTGGCGTTTAAAATTTCTACTTTTGAAAGTAATCCCACGCGCTTCCCGCGCATTCAAACGCCCCAAATCCTCAGTATTTTTGAAACATTGGCGCCGACCAACATTCCGCTGGGGGTGCATAATGAAGACCAGGAAATGGTCCATGCCTTTATGGCGGCGGCCAAAAAAGCGGGTCAAAATGGTCTTGTGGCCCATTCTGAAAGCCGCCCTGCATCTGCGGAAATGTCGGCCACCGCGCAGTTCCTGGAGCTTGGGGCTGCTGCCCATGCGCACGCACACATTGTGCACCTCACCACGGCGCGTGGCTTTCAACTCGTCGACAATTACGCCTTTGATGGTTATCGCGCCACCGGCGAATTATGCGTGCATTATTTGTGGTTTGATCCAGAAATTGATGGCGAAGAGCTTGGCGCAAAAATGAAGGTGAACCCGCCGATCCGGCCCGGCGAGATCGACGCCTTATGGGAAGAGATTTTGGCGGGGCGCGTGGCGCTGATCAGTTCGGACCATTCCAGTTGGCCCATCGACAACAAGCTGACCCCGTCAATTTTTGATGCAGGCGCAGGCATTCCGGGTATGGAAACGCTGTTGCCCTGTTTTTACACCGCCGCTGAACAGCGCGGGCTCGACGCGGCCGCCCTCACCGCCGAGATGCTGAGCGAACGCCCCGCCAGATTTTTTGGCCTTTTCCCGCAAAAAGGGGCCATTCGCATCGGCGCAGATGCGGACTTCGCCATTTTAAAGCATCAGCCGCAGATTTGGGATTCGGCCAACGCCCATGACGATCTCAATTGGAGCCCGTTTGATGGCCGCGTGTTCAGTGTCACGGTGGACCGCACTTATGTGCGCGGGCAATTGGCCTGGGATGGCAAAAACATTTGCAACCAACCGGGCAGCGGCACCTTTGTGCCGCGCGGCAATGGCCATTGGTTTGAGGATGAGGAGACCCCGTCATGAGCAGGATTAATGCGAACACCAAAGGCGTTTTTGTCATCGCCGCCACGCCGTTTACGCCAGACGGAAAGATTGACCACAACAGTCTTGATGGCATGGTCGATTTCTATTTCGACAAAGGGGCGGACGGGCTGACCATTCTGGGGATGATGGGGGAAGCGCCCAAACTCACCCAGTCGGAATCTCTGGCCATCGCCAAGCAGATCATCAAGCGCGCTGCGGGCAAACCCATTGTTGTGGGCGTGTCTGCGCCCGGCCTTGCCGCGATTGGAGAATTGACCAAAGCGGTGATGGATGAAGGTGCAGCAGGTGTGATGGTTGCCCCACCCGGCAATCTAAAAACCAATGAGCAAATCATCACCTATTATGCCAATGTGGTCAAAACCATAGGCGAGGATGTGCCGGTGGTTTTACAAGATTTTCCGCTTGCAACGGGGGTCAGTATTTCATCGGCCACCATGGGGACGATCTTTGAAAATCATCCCTCCATCGTGATGCTGAAACATGAGGATTGGCCAGGGCTACAAAAGATTTCCGATCTGCGCGACGCAGAAAAGAAGGGGCGCCGACGGGTGTCTATTCTTTGCGGCAATGCCGGGGTTTTCCTTCCAGAAGAAATGCGACGCGGTGCCGATGGGGCCATGACCGGCTTTGCCTACCCTGAGATGATGGTCGAGATCTGTCGCCTCTGCAATGCCGACCAATATGACAAAGCCCATGATCTATTCGACGCCTATTTGCCGCTGATGCGTTATGAGCAGCAACCTGCCCTTGGGTTGGCTGTGCGCAAGTTTATTTTGGCCAGGCGTGGCGTCATTGCCCATGCTTCTCAACGACAGCCGGGAGCAGATTTGTCCCCAACCGCACAGCAAGAAGTAATTTTTTTGATGACCCGATTAGAAAAAAGAATGGCAGAAATCAGCTAGACATTTTGTCAGCATTTTTGCGGCCTGCAGATTGAGAAAAACGAGCGTGCGGAGAAGCCAAAATTTGTGCTCCATTTCGCGCGGCGCATACTATTTATGCCCAAGCCATTTATTATGATAATTAAATGCCAAGCACGTGAATTCGCTCAATTTTTTGTAACAATCACACTTCTGGACCGTTTGGCGTTGGACCAAAAATGGCTGGTCAAAATCTGACTTTTTTCGCCCCTCAAAAGGGTCCAGTTTTGTTAAATAACTTTGCGACTAATTTGAAAATTTGCGCCTAAGGATTCGAGGTCAAAAACCTTGAAACCTTATAAAAACAAGGGCGTACCGGAAATCCCCAGGGGTGGACAGCGTTGTTTTGCCGCGCAATAGTGGGCGCGCTCGGCACGTAAATTGCGACGTGCCGATGAGGAGTTGCATTTGTCCATCGTGGACAAATACCACAAATTATTGGGAGGTAATTGTGAACAATTTCACGAAACGCACGCTTGGCGCGCTGGCGGGTGTCAGCGTATTGGCAATGAGCTTTTCTGCTGCTCAGGCCGCAACGTGGCGCTATGCTTTTGAGGAAGCACTAACGGACGTTCAAGGCGTTTATGCGCAGAAATTTAAAGAAGAAGTTGAAGCAAATTCAGATCACGAAATTCAGCTCTTCCCTTTCGGCACGTTGGGTGAATCTGCTGATATTATGGAGCAGGCACAAGCTGGTATTTTGCAGTTTGTGAACCAGTCCCCTGGTTTTACCGGCGCGCTGATCCCTGAAGCACAAGTCTTCTTCGTGCCTTATCTGCTGCCAACCGACCAAGCCCATTTGGCCCGCTTCTATAAAGAAAGTAAGGCCATCAATGAGGACTTTGAGGAGCTTTATGCTGAGCAGGGTCTTGAGTTGCTTTCCATGTATCCTGAAGGCGAAGTGGCCATGACCACGAAAGACCCCGTCAAAACGTGTGAAGATTTGAACGAGGTGAAATTCCGTGTGATGACCAACCCGCTTTTGGTTGAAAGCTACAAAGCGTTTGGCGCTACACCAACGCCTTTGCCTTGGGGCGAAGTGTATGGCGGTTTGCAGACCAACATCATTCAGGGCCAAGAAAACCCAACCTTCTTCCTCTATTCAACCAAGATCTATGAGGTGACCGACCACATTACTTATGCTGGCCACAACAACTTCACCACGGCCCTTATGGCCAACCAGGATTTCTATAATTCCTTGAGTGAAGAAGAGCAGCAAGTGATCGAAGATGCGGCTGATGCAGCTTATGATCATATTGTGGAGTATCAAAAATCGCTGGCTGATGAAGAGTTGGCCAAGATCAAGGAAGCCAAGCCTGAAATGACGGTGACCGTGCTCAGCGAAGAGGAGCGCGCGTGCTTTAAAGAGGCTGCGGCGGACGTTGAAGCCAAATTCATCGAAATGACTGGTGAAAGCGGCAAGGCGATCCTCGAACAGATGAAGGAAGACTTGGCAGCAACCGCTGAATAGTCAGACCTGAAAGCTTAACTTGCCCGGCCCTTAATTGGGTTGGGCAAGTGTTGATCTGTGTAGGGGAGGACACGATGAGCGACGAACAGGATTTAAAAGAACTCGAGTCAGCATTGCCGGGTTTTTTAGGGGTGATCGACACGGTGATAGGCCGCGTTGAATCTCTTTTTTTGGCGATTGGCGTATTGCTGATGGCCTTGAACACAGTTGCCAATGTGGTGGGCCGATATCTTCTTGGCAATTCGATCTTTTTTTCAGAAGAACTCAACCGGATATTGATTATCCTGATCACCTTTGCGGGCATCAGCTATGCCGCCCGCCATGGTCGGCACATTCGCATGTCGGCGATTTATGATGCACTGCCGCCAAAGCTGCGCAAGCTGCTGATGATCATCATTTCGTTGGTCACCGCTGCTTTGATGTTTGCCCTTTGCTATTACGCGATCAATTATATTGGCACGCAGGCGTCTCGCGGCCGGGTTTTACCCTCATTGCAAATTCCGGTTTGGATCATTTTGGTCTGGGTGCCGGTCGGGCTCTTCATGACGGGTGCTCAATATTTGCTGACCGCGATTAAGAACATCACATCAAAAGACATCTATCTCTCCACCGCGGTGCTTGAGGGATATGATGAAAGCGAAACGGAAGTCTGAGGGGGAGATCATGGCTACAATAGTTTTTTCTGCGATGGTTATCCTGCTGCTGCTTGGATTTCCAATGATGGTGCCGCTGCTCGTGGGCGCGGGCATCGGCTTTTTTATGATGTTCAATGGCTTTGGCCAGATGGAAACCATGGTGCAGCAAATGATGGGGGGTATCCGACCGGCCTCGCTGATTGCGGTGCCCATGTTTATCTTTGCGGCTGACATCATGACGCGGGGTCAATCGGCGGGCCGTTTGATCAATTTGGTGATGTCGTTTGTGGGGCACCTGAAAGGAGGGCTTGCCGTGTCCACTGCGGCGGCCTGCACGATGTTTGGCGCAGTGTCCGGCTCGACGCAAGCAACCGTGGTTGCCATTGGTTCGCCTATGCGGCCGCGCATGCTGAAGGCTGGCTATAAAGATAGCTTTGTGTTGGCGCTGATCGTCAACTCAAGCGACATTGCGTTTCTGATCCCCCCTTCAATCGGGATGATCATTTATGGCGTGGTGTCACAAACCTCAATCGCCGAGTTGTTCATCGCGGGCATCGGCCCCGGGCTTTTGATCTTGGTGTTGTTCTCGATCTATAGCTACATCTATGCGGTGCGCAACAATGTGCCGACGGAAGAAAAAGCCACATGGGGCGAGCGCCTCGTCAGTTTACGCGACGCCATTTGGCCCATGGGTTTCCCGGTCATTATTATTGGCGGTATCTATGGCGGCATTTTCAGCCCCACCGAGGCGGCGGCGGCCTGTGTGCTCTATGCCCTGTTCATTGAGGTTGTGGTGTTCCGCACCTTGTCATTGACCAATGTCTATGAAACGGCAAAATCCACAGGCTTGATCACCGCAGTTGTTTTCATTCTGGTGGCGGCCGGCGCGGCCTTTTCCTGGGTGATTTCATTTGCGCAAGTGCCGCAGGAATTACTGGGCGCCATCGGCATCACCGAAATGGGACGCATTGAGGTGTTGTTCGTCATCTCCATTGCTTTCTTCATCGGCTGCATGTTCGTTGACCCGATTGTGGTGATCTTGATCTTGGTTCCCGTATTTGCACCTGTGGTGAAATCCTTGGGTCTTGACCCCGTGCTCGTGGGCACAATCATCACGCTGCAAGTCGCCATTGGTTCAGCGACGCCACCGTTTGGCTGCGATATTTTTACCGCCATCGCGGTGTTTAAACGCCCCTATATGGATGTGGTGCGCGGCACGCCGCCGTTCATTTTCATATTGCTCGGTGTGGCTGTGGCCATGATCTTCTTCCCGCAAATTGCGCTGTTCCTGCGTGATCTGGCCTTTGCGAAATAAAGGAGGACATTATGTTTAAATCCATATTGGTCCCGTTTGATGGCTCTGCCGGCGCGGAAAAGGCGCTTAAAATGGCCATCGATTTGGTCAAAACAGCGGGTGAAAATGCGAGGCTGAATATCCTGACCGTTTATCGGCACCATTCAATGCTTGAGGCGTCCTTGTCGATGGTGCGCCCCAACGAGCCGGGCAATCTTGATGACATCATGCGCGAGCATGCGACAGAGGTTGCCGACCGGGCCAAAAAGATGGCGATTACGGCTGGATGTGAAGATGTTCATGCCTTTGTGTCACCCGGTGGCGTGGCGCGCACCATTGTCAAATCTGCAGAAAAACACGAGACTGATCTGATCGTGATTGGCAGCCGTGGCATGGGCTCCGTTGAAGACTATTTGTTGGGCAGCGTGTCACATAAAGTGACCGGGCTGGCCAAGTGCCCCGTCTTGGTGGTGTAAATTGTAAAATGCGGCCCGCCGTAAACCAGCGGGCCGCATTAACAAAAATCGAAACATAGAGCGAACCCGGCCTAAGGCTGGGCTTCCTCTTTGGTGGGTAAAAAATCGATCTTTGTATAATGATCAATCAATATCTGGCAGGGCTGCGATTTCAGGCTGCCAAATCCTTGTGTATGAAACGCAAATTCCACCCCGGCCTTATCCGCGGCCTCTGCGTCCACATCACTGTCGCCCACAAACAAAGCCTGTGAGGGCGCACATTGAAATTGCTTGAGACAATGCAAAATTGGATCGGGTGCGGGCTTTGGCTTTTCAGTGGTTTCAAAACCCGCAATTTCATCGAAATATTCAGCGATGCCATAGCTGGCCAAGATTTTGTGTGCGCGGGCCACCGGACGGTTGGTGCAAAGGCCCACTTTTGCCCCATCAGCTTTAAAGAATTGGATTAAAGCCTCTACCCCGTCAAACAACCGACTATATTGACCGTCTGCCTCATCATAGGCCTGCTCAAACACTTTGGTGGCATCAATCAATTGCTGTGCGGTGAGGTTGGCCCCCACATGCACTAGGCAGCGGGCAATAAACATTTCTTGCCCATTGCCAATAAATGTTTTGACCACTTCCGCTGGAATTGGCGCATGGCCGATGCTGTTGAGCATGACGCGGGCCGCGTGGTGGAAGTCACCAAGACTATCCACCAGCGTACCGTCGAGATCAAAAATGATGGCTTTATATTTATGCGGCATCTGTCACTTCTTTTTGAGGCAGGAATACACCGCTATTGCGATTTATGTCGAGGGCAACCTCAGCACCAATCTCCATCACCGGTTGGTCAATTGAGTGGCTTTGATCCACAACCATTTGTGTGTCCGCCACATCAATCAAATAGCGCACCTGCCCGCCCAAAAATTCGCGGTGGCTGATTTTGCCGCGCAGAGCGGTGTTAGCGTTTTCAGGACGCACCATGATGTTTTGAGGGCGCAACACCAGATTGCCTTGGCCCAAAATTGAGGAATCAATGGCAATCTGTTCGCCCGTTTTCAAGATGATGCTTGAACCTTCCGGCCCCTTGACCATATTGCCTTCCAAAATGTTGGCGGTGCCCAAAAAGTTGGCCACGAACAGGTTTTCAGGGTGGTCATACAACATTTGTGGTGTGCCCACCTGTTGCACCACGCCCTGGTCCAGCACGGCCATGCGATCGGCTGTTGTGTTGGCTTCTTCTTGGTCGTGGGTCACAAAAATGGTGGTCAGCCCCAATTTGCGTTGCAACGCTAAAAGCTCGCGCCGCATTTGCACCCGAAGGCTTGCATCAAGGTTGGACAGGGGTTCATCCAAGAGCAAGACATCAGGTTCCACCACAATGGTGCGAGCGAGCGCAACGCGTTGTTGCTGACCACCTGAAAGTTGAGACGGCATGCGCTCGGCATAATCTAGCAAGCCGACGAGGGATAGGGCCGCCTCAACCTTTTCGTTTATTTCCTTTTGCGGTGCTTTCTTTTCCACCAGGCCAAAGGCCACGTTTTTGCGCACAGTCATGTGCGGCCAAAGCGCATAGCTTTGAAACACCATGCCCACATTACGCTCCCAAGGCGGCAAGCCCGCCAGATCGCGATCACCCACAAGAATTTTGCCTCTTGGGCGCGGGCCAAAGCCTGCAATGGCGCGCAACAAAGTGGATTTGCCGGAACCAGATGGTCCCAAAAAGGCGAAGAACTCGCCCGCTTTGATTTCTAGGTTCACCCCGGTCAACACCTTGGTGCTGCCAAAGGAGAGGTGAACGTCCTGGATCGAAATCGCTGTGCTTTTTTGTGATAAAGTCATAATTTTCCTCCACAGGGGCGGCGCTTAGCGCTCGCCCGTCCGTTTTTTCCGGTCACGATCAATGATGTATTGTGCCAGCAGTGTCCCCGCGGCAACGATGATGACAGCGAAGATACCTAAGGCGGCACCTGCACCACGCCCTGATGGGCTTTGCATAAACAAGTAGATGCCATAAGCCAGCGGCGCATCTTGGTCGGTCGACACCAGCATGATGGTGGCAGAAAGCTCCACCGCTGCGGTGGCAAAGCTGGTGACAAAGCCAGCCAGAATACCACCGGACATCAAAGGCACAACAATGCGGCGAATGGTGCTGGAGCGTGTGGCCCCAAGGCTTTCAGCCGCTTCTTCCAAGGAGATGCTGACCTGTTGCAACGCGGCGGTACACGCCCGCAAGGCATAAGGCAAACGCCGGATGGTCAGCGCCACCATGATGATCACCCACCATGAAGCAAGGGGTTTGCCCACCAATGGCACTTCCAGATCATTAAATGTCCGCAAATAGCCGATGCCGAGCACAACGCCGGGCACCGCCAGTGCCGCGGTGGCCATATAGTCGAGCCATTGGCGACCAATGATCTTGGTGCGCAACACGATATAGGCAATTGCGGTTGCAAGGATCACATCGATCAGCGCAGCAAGACCTGCATAGACCAATGTGTTTTTAATATAGACACCTGATTGGCTAAACATGGTGCTGAAGTTTTCCAGCGTGTATCCATCAGGCAGCGGGCTATAGGACCAAATGGTACCGAAAGCGAGCAGCGCCAGCGCGATATGCGGCGAAAGCACCAACAGCAGGATCAATACAACAATTGAGTAGGCTGCAATATTCTCTTTGGTTGAGAGCTTGCGACGGCTCAAACCGCCCCCACCTTTTTGTGTGGTGGCATAGTCTTTGCCGCGCATCAGCAAGAAGCTGGCCCAGAGGGAGAAGACTGAGAAGGCGACAAGAATAAAGGAAATCACATAGCCCATCGGATCTGAAATACCGATCGAGGAGATGCGCAAATAGGCCTGCGGCGCCAACATATTATTGACGTTCAATAGCAAGGGCGTGCCCAAATCATCAAACACTTTGATGAATACCAGCGACGCGCCAGCCAAATAACCAGGTGCGGCCAAGGGGAACACCACGCGGCGGAACAGACGCAAACCGTGCGCACCCAGATTTTGGGCGCTTTCTTCCATCGAGCGGTCAATGTTGCGCAAGCTGGCCGATAAATTGATCAGAATGAAGGGGAAATAGTGCACGCTTTGCACCAAAATCACCCCATTTAGCCCCTCCATAAAGGGAATGTTGATCCCCATATTTGCCAGCAGCAGATTGAATGTACCATTGCGGCCAAACAGCAATTGCATGGCAATCGCGCCAACAAAAGGCGGCATGATCAGGGGGATAAAGCCAAGGCTTTGAATAAGCATCGAGCCGCTAAATTCAAATCGGGATGTGATATAGGCCAAAGGCAAAGCAAAGACACTGGCCAACACAACCGACATAGCGGACACGTAGAATGAGTTGAAAAAGCTTTCTCGGAACAGGGCGGAGCTGAAAAAGTCGCCAAAGTTCTGAAGCGTCAGGCCGCCTGTTTGCGGATCGACAAAGGCGACATAAATCACCTTGGCCACGGGCAAAATAAGAAAGCCGAACAAAAGCGTTGCGATAAAGATGGCTGCGAGCACCGTGCCCGAGAGTTTTGGAAACAGCACATCTGTCAAGCGGCGGCGTGCAGGTGCCGCGCCAGCGGATTGATGAGTCATGATGGAATACCTTTGTGCCAGAGCATGCGCTGGCCCGAATGGGGCCAACGCATCTTTGGGTCAGTTACAGCATTGAGGCTGCTTTATTGGCGAGTTCTTTCGCCTTGGCGTAGTTGGCAACGATTTGAGCATCCCAATCTTGCTCAACTTCGGCCTGACGTCCTTCAACAACGTCCTCAGCTTTTTTACGCTTCGTTTTGAAGATGGCGTTAAAGTCTGGGTCCATTGATGTGGCTTCATCGATTGGCATTTCCGCGATCAATGCGCGGGCTTCATCGATCAAAGCTTGTGCTTCGGCGTTGCTGCCGTCACCAAGTTTTTCCTCAGCCAATTGCACAGCACGCACGGCTTCACGCAGATCATCCATGCGGTACGTGATCATCACGTCAAACAAGGAGTTCACCACATTGTAACGTGCGCCAGATTTCTCAACGTCAAAGTTCACAGACGCTTTGATCGTGCCGTTGAATGGGTTGGGGAAATTCTCTGGTGCGTTTGCATAGGCATCAATGTTAACCGGCAAACGACGAATTTCAGGACGATACAACAATTCTTGGCCTTCAACAGACAGCAAGAACGCAATGAAGTCTTTTGCTGTGTCGGGGTTAGGTGCATTTGCAATAACACCTACATTGGCCGGCACGATCGCTGTTGTTTCAGGGTAGACAAAGTCTACAGGGAAACCAGAAGCTTTTGAGGCAAGACCGAAGAAATCGATCACAATGCCCAAACCGAACTGGCCGGAGTTAACGCCATCTGGCACACCAAAGCTACGCTCTGTAACGGTGGCGAAGTTGCCCGCGATAAACTTCCATTTGGCCCAGCCGTCTTCCCAGCCATCGCCTTGCAACACGGCTTCAACCGTTAGGTGGGTGGTGCCTGAACGCGATGGCGCAGACATGCCCACATGGCCGTGATATTCAGGCGCAGCCAAATCAACCCACTGCATGGCAGGCTCAAGACCCTTAGCGTCCAAATAGCGCTCATTGTACATGATGCCATAACCAGCGGCGGCAAAACCATTATAGAAGCCATCCGGATCGTTCATTGGATAGCCCGCAACATCAGGCGGAATATTTTCGTTTGAAACACCGCTTTGCTGCAGCAAATTATCTGATTTCAACACTTCAAACGCGTCTGGCGCCGAAGCCCAGAAAATGTCGCTTGTGTTGGATGATGCTGTTTCCTGAATGTATTTCACTGATGATGAAGTTGATTTGTTCACCACTTCAACGTCCACATCCGGATACATTTCTTCAAACTTTTGTTCAAAGGGTGTGGTCAGTGTTTTGGGGAATGAGGTGACAACAACGAGCTTTTCAGCTGCAATTGCTGATGTCGTACCTGCCGTCGCTGCAAAAGCAACACTGGCAAGCAATGCATTACGCAATAAATTCATACCGTTTTTCCTCCCGAATTTAGGTATGCGGAATCCTCCGCGCCTCCTTCATTGCAAACGGCGTGCCAAGTTTTAGATCAAGATAAGATATTGAAATATATAGGTTTAGTGATTTCACAGGTGCAGGATTTGTGTGTCAAAAATGACTCATTGTCCCCTTTCTGACTCACTCATCTGTGTCAATTTCGGCTTTTTCAATTTGATATTTCTTCATGCGCAAATAGAGCTTTTTGCGCGGGACATCCAACAGAGCAGCCGTTTGGGTGATGTTGCCATCACACGCGGCGATGGCCGCTTCAATGTAAGATTTTTCAAATTTCCCCACGGCCTCGTCCAGGCCAGCATCCACAATAGTGGGTTGCGACACGTCAGGCTCGGCTTTGCTCCAGTTCAGCGGCATGCCAATCACAAACCGTTCCGCCGTGTTTTTAAGCTCGCGCACATTGCCTGGCCAATTATGGCGGGACAATCGTGCCCGCAATTCATCATTGAGCACAGGCACCGTTCGGTGATGCAACGCCGCAGCGCGCTCGCAAAAATGCATAAATAGAAGTTCAATGTCTGGACGGCGTGCCCGTAAAGGCGGGATTTCCAGCGAGGCGATGTTGAGGCGATAGACCAGGTCGGCGCGCAATTTGCTTTCCTCCACCAGATCGTCCAGCTCCCCTTTCACCGCAGCCACCACGCGCAAATCGAGCGGCAAGGATTTTTGGCTCCCCAACCGTGTGACCTCGCGGTTTTCCAACACGCGCAGCAAACGCACTTGAAAACTGAGCGGCATGGATTCCAGCTCATCAAGAAACAATGTGCCGCCGTTCGCCGCTTCAAAATATCCCACATGAACCTGATCAGCACCGGTAAAAGCGCCGCGTTCATGACCGAAAAAGGCGCTATCGACCAGCGTTTCGGGCAGCGCCGCACAATTGACCGCAACAAACGGACCTGCCTTGCGCGGGCCCAGATCGTGCAGGGCGCGCGCGACCACGTCTTTACCTGTACCGGTTTCGCCCCGCACGATCAGATCGACATTCAGATCGGTCAGCGCGGCCACCTGTTCGCGGAGTTGGTTGGTTTCTGGGGCGTTGCCCACAATTCGGGAGCTGAGGTCATTTTCGCCCACCATGCCTTTAAGCGCGCGCACTTCTAGCGCCAATTGCCGCCGTTCAAGCGCCCGGCTTAAGGTGGTCAAAAGTCGATCCGGCGCAACGGGCTTTTCTAAAAAGTCATAAGCGCCGGCCTTCATGGCCATTGTTGCTTCCGCCACTTGGCCATGGCCCGTGATCATGATGATCGGCAGTTTTGAATCCAGTTGGGTGCAATGATCAAGCAGTTCCAGCCCCGTCATCTTCGGCATGCGAATGTCGCATACGATCACGCCGTTAAACTGGCTGGTGATGTGGGGCAATGCTAAATCTGCGCGGGCATAGGTCACCACATTGTGGCCCTCTAGCTCAAGCGTATCAGCGATTTCTTCCAAAAGGTCCTGATCATCATCGATCAGCATCACTTGTTGTTTTTGTGCAGTGCTCATGATGCCCGTTGTAATCCCAAGGTGGCCGTGGCCCCTTTGTCGTCATTGTTCTTCAAATATAACACACCCCCCAAATCCTGGGCGATGGTGTATGAAATGCTCAAGCCCAACCCGGTTCCTTTGCCCACATCTTTTGAGGTGACGAAGGGTTCGAAAATATCGTGCTCCAACTCGGGGATACCCGCCCCATTGTCGATCACATCGATCATAAACAGGTCCCCTTCCATCCGGCCGGACAGGATGATCTTGCCGTGCTTCTGCTGGGTTTCGTCGATGGCGTCAATGGCATTGGAAATCAGATTGACCAATACTTGCTCAATCAAAAGCGGGTCGCCGTTCACCTTTTGCTGCAGCTCAGCAGCTTGCGTGGAGATCTGAATCTCCGGTTTTTCGGCCAGCCGCGCCTGAAAAATTTCAATCGCTCGCTCAATGACCGGATAAAGCGCGATTGGCTTGATTTGATAATCGGAGCGGCGCGCAAAGTGCGAGAATTGCTTGACCAGCGCGGACATGCGATCGGTGAGCCGCACAATCTTTTGCAGCGGTTTCTCTAATGTTTGGGGATCCGCGCCCTTTGCCAGGCGGGTGAGGCTATTGTGGGCCGCATAGCGTGTGGCGGCGATGGGCTGATTAAGCTCGTGGGAGATGCCCGCCGAAAGCCGGCCCAAGGCCGCAAGTTTCCCCGCTTGCACCAATTCCACCTGCGTTTGTTGCAGCTTTTTATTGGTGCGTTCGCGCTCGACAATTTCATTTTGCAGGCGGCGCAGGCTTTCCTCGCGCTCGATCACCGATTGCCGAAACACATCCACCGCATGGCCCATGCGCCCGATTTCATCGCTGCCCGTCACCGGATGGGTTTTTTGGGTCAATTCGCCCCGGGCAATGGCCCGCAGGGCAACGGAAAGATGCTGCAACCGGGCCACAATGCGGCGACGCACATAAAAAATCAAAATGAAAAAGGTGGCCATCAAACCCGTCACGGTCAGGGCCACGATATTGGCGCTGGCCCCCTGCATTTCGGCAATGGCCTGATCGGCCAAGCCAATGGCGGTGGCACGGCGCTGGTTGCCTGTTTCGGAAAGGGTCCGTTGAAATTGGGAGAGACTTTCTTGCGCCGCCGAAAGCTCAAGCAGCACCTTTTCGCGGGCCTCAATCAATTGTTGCGCTATGGCAAAAATGCCTTGTGGTGACAATGCTAATTCGCGCAGCGCCGACAGCGATTGATCAAGGGTGATCAACGTGTCCGCATCGCCCAATTCATCCAGCAGGCGACTGGCCCGGTCAAGACTTTCAAGGGTAATGTCTGAGAATTGGGCAAGGCTCTCTCGGCTTTGCGCGCTTGTGCCTTGCAGCATGGCG
Organism: Maritalea myrionectae; assembly: GCF_003433515.1. Lineage (GTDB taxonomy): Bacteria > Pseudomonadota > Alphaproteobacteria > Rhizobiales > Devosiaceae > Maritalea > Maritalea myrionectae. The sequence goes on along the minus strand of NZ_CP021332.1, from coordinate 72,379 downwards.
TTGATGGCAAAGCTGCCTTCGCGGCCCACCTCTTGCACCAGGTCCCGTTTTTCGCTTTCGGCACTCAAAAGATCGAACGCATCGCGAAAGCCCTCTGCCCCTTGTGAGGCCTCTATCCGCGACACAGCATTATCAATATTAAATGAAATATCGAGGAGCAGCGGCGAAATCTCCGATTGAAAATCAGCCTGTAACCACCGCAAGCTGGCCGCTTTGGCCACAAGATTTTCCTCAAGGCTGAATTGTTGGTCAGAGAATTGCAACAGCAACCGGATGTGGGCCTCAATTTCATCGCGGGCTGAGAGCAGTTCAGGATCGCGCACTTGATTAATGGTGGCCGACAGGTCCAACAATTGTGCGTTCAAATCTTCCTGGTAGGCTTGCCGATCTTTGCGCAAGCGCGGCTCGCTGAGAATGGTCGCCTGCGCGGCCAGTTCAGTCACCGCGGCCGCCACCTCATTCACCTGCACGATTTCAGGCATTTGCTGTTCCACCAATTCCGACATGTCTTGGCTAATGTCGGTAAAGCGCAATACCGCGGCAAAGGCGATGATCGACAGGATGCCGGAGATTAAAAGGAAAGACGCAAACAGCCGGCCCCACACGCTGTAGGCGCCGGGCAAATAGGTGAATAGCCGATCGCGTGCCTTACTCAGTGCACTCATTCTTTGATCTCGCGCAGTTCATTTTCAGCCAAGCCAAGCAGCATTTCCGCTTGCGATTGCCACCGCACTTGAAACTTTTTTTGCTCCGCTGTCATGGGCGCATAGCGCATGCCCGGCCCGGGCATTGGGCTTGGCTGCATAATCGCCACTTCATGTTCCGCAATCGGCATGGTCAACAAATAGGTGCGGGCCAAGTCCAGCTTTGCGCGATGTTTTTTTGCCAGTTCTGGATCGTCCTCAATCAGTCGCAAGTCCCGCCAAATCGTGCGGCGACGGCCAAATTGATTGGTGATAAACTGATCAAATATTTCGTTGACCATCCAATAGCGTCGCGCCGCTAATTTGGGGTCATAAGAGGCCCAGCTCAACCGCAAGGCCGCATCCAATGACGGATAGGCGCGATAATCAATCGATTGTCTGATTTCCGGTTCGATTGGAATGCGGTTGATTTTGGGGGTGAGCAGGATTTGCTGTCCGGTTTTTGACAAGACAAAATTGATGAATTGATCGGCCAGTTCGGGCGCACCGCTGCCTTTCAGTTTCGCAATGCGTCCGGGCACCAACATCACGGGCCGCCCATATTGAAACGCCAAATCATCCTCAGAAATCGCCAAGAAGTCGATATTGAGGCCAATGTCAAAGCGCTCGGATTTCAGCCCGTCAATTACTCCAAAGCTGCGCGAGGTGATGGTGGCAAAGTTGGCGCTAAGCTGCAGCACATATTGCCACCCATCTTCCCATCCGCGATCCTGCAAAAACTGTTCGACGATCAAATGGGTCGTGCCAGATCGCGACGGACGCGCAATGCCAATGCGCCCCTCATATTTACGCTCCAACAAAGCATTCCAACTTTGCGGCACTTTTGCGAGATGATCTTTTTTCCAACTCCACCCCACTGCAGACAAGGCAAATGCATGGTGCACCTTGCCGTCCATGGGTGCCAGATGATCAAAATCATCGAGCATGTCGAACGCTTCCGGCGATGAGGCCCAAAAAATGTCGAACTTGCGCCCATTGCCCAAGGCAACTTCGCCAAGCGCATGGTTGGTGTTTTTGTTCAGCACCAACACATCGATGTTCGGATTTTGTGCTTCAAACGCTTTGACAAACGGTTCAAACACCCGCGCTGACATGGAAGTAAGAATACGCAATTGCTGCTGCTGAGCCTGTGCATATCCGCTACTCAACGCGCCCAACACTGCGGCCAGCAGGGCGATCATAAACAATATTGCTCTCATGGGTCTCCTCACCTAAGGCCCATAGTGATACATTAAACTCAAGCGCTTATGCAAATTTTTGCATCCGCGTACGAAATGCAATTCGCTAGCATTATGTGCTGTCAGGTTTTGCAAAGCGGCTGTTGAGACCGACAATTGTCTGCCAAGTGCCGCTAATCACCAACCGGCAAAATCGGCTACGTCTTTGTCACTGATTTTGCCTGCTACTACATCTTTTATCGCCTGTGCCAATATCCGAGCACCAATTCTCGCTTCGGCTTCAGACAATATGAGTGGCGGCGTCAATTCAAGCACGTTTGAGTTCATGCCAACATAATAAAAGACGGCGCCGAGCTGCCATGCGCGATAAACAGTTTTTCGCGCCAGATCCGGGTGTGGCTCACCATCTTCATTTTTGACGAGTTCGACACCAATGGCCAATCCCCGCCCGCGTATATCGCCAACTTCTGGTAGTTGCGATGTCGCACGAGAAATCTCGTCCATAAGGATGTTGCCGGTTTCCTGCGCTCTTGAAGCTAGATCGTCCGTTTGAATGGTCGTGAGCACAGCCATTGCTGCTGATGCACAAATGGGGTTGCCATGAAGTGTTTGCATCGAGAACGCTGGTTGATGGTCCATGATCCAAGATGGACCGATGACGGCCGAGATTGGCAAGCCGCCGCCCAACCCTTTGCCGAACACGACAATATCCGGCACAAAGCCCTCATGCTCAAAACAGTGCATAATACCGGTTCGCCCAAGCCCCACTTTGACCTCGTCGCAAACCGTCAATATCCCGTAATGCGCGCACAATTTCGATAGCCGCGCCAGGAAACCCTCGGGGGGAACGATCAAACCGCCATCGGCCTGGATCGGTTCCATAAAGAAGCAGGCGACCTCGTCGCCGGGACAGCTGGTCGCGAGTAGATGTTCAATATGTGCCAGTAAGGCTTCGCCAGAAGGGTCGCCTTCAAACGGGCGGAAGGGATCAGGATATGGCACCAGCGTCAGGCCGCCGGCCTTTGTCGCGCCTTCCTGCGCGGTGTGCCCTGAAACGGACATCGACCCCTGCGTGCCGCCGTGGTAGGCGCCCGAAAATGCCATAATGCGGGACCGCCCCGTTGCCGCTGGAACAACCCGTGCAACAGTTTCATTTGCATCACTGCCGGAATGCCCGAGCCACACGCGGCGATCATTCGCCCCCGGCGTCAATCTCAACAAGGTTTCGGCCAAGTCTACGGCGGGCGCATTTGTGCCCGAAAGGATCGATGCGCCAGCTTGATTGGCCAGTGCCCGATCGACAGCTGCGCGGATGGCCGGATGACTGTGCCCAAGGCTTGCGGCACCCCAGGATGCGGACAGGTCCAACAGTTCCCGTCCGCCCTCCTCGATCAGCACACTTCCCGCGCCGCCTGTGACAGCAAGTGGAAAGAACCGCAGCTTTTGAAGTGGCGACAAGGCTGCTCCATCGCGCGCAAAAAGTGATGTGTCGGTCATGCTCGCTCCATTCGTCAGATTGGTCTTATGTCGTGAACGCGCCGCGCAGACTGTCCTGCTGGACCAATCAAATCATTCTGGGTTTCGATCAGGCGCTGCGAAGATCAGTAGACCTTTGAATAAAGATGGCATTTCTCCACATCAGACATGTTCTTTACATGCTCGATCTCCGCACGTTTGATGGCCAGATAAACGTCGCTAAACTGTGGATCAAACCACGAGCGAACCGTGTCATTTTCTTCAAAACGGTCAAGTGCTTCGCTCAGGGATTGGGGCAGCCGGATATAGCCCCGCGCTTCCAAAGTCTGTGCATCCAATTCGGACAAATCCTCCTGCCCGACTTCGGGAATCGGCAGTTTATCTTCGATGCCTTGCGCACCCGCATGCACAAGTGCAGCCATCGCCAAATAGGGCGACGCGGCGGCGTCTGCTGCGCGGAATTCAAAGTTATATTGCTTGGCGATTTTCTTCTCGCTGGTCGCCGTCACCGGACATATCCGCACGGCGGCTTCCCGGTCATGATAGCCCAAATTATTATAGGCAGCGCTCCAGCGATGCGGGGTGAGCCGCATGTAGGAAATGTCGCTCGGTGCGGTCAATGCCAAAAAGCTATCCAGATATTTCAAAATACCGGCGATAAACGACCCGGTTTTTTGGCTCATGCCAAATGGATGGGCTTTGTCATAGGTGGCGGGGGCACCTTGTTGGTCCAAGAAACTGATGTGGATATGCACGCCATTGCCCACCCCATCCGGATCGATAATCGGCACAAAGCTGGCGTGATGACCCATCATATGCGCCAGGCGCTTGGTGAGTTCGCGCAGCAACACCGCCCAATCGGCTGCGGTTTTGCCCTGCGATGGTGCGTTTGTCACTTCAAATTGACGCGCGCCATATTCTTTCAAAAAGGTGTCCGGTGTGATTCCGGCGTCGCCCATCGCTGCCACAAGGGCCTCACCAAAGTCGCGATTTTTGGCAAAAGCGCCGTAGTTGAAGGCCTCGCCGGGCTGTAGATCCAAGTCCGGCATTTGAAATTCATGCTCAAACGCGGTGTTAACCTGAAGGCCGGCGACCCGATCCAACCGATCAAGGGCCGATTGAAGAATTGAGCGCGGACACAAGGCCCATGGTGTGCCGTCGAGGTTGCAAATATCGCCCAGCGCCAGCCGCTCACTTGGGGCGTCGGTGCCAAAATTCACACTGATTTCAGCCGTTTCATCGGGGATAATTACAGTGTCGCCCAGCGCGCCAAATGGTGATGGGGCAATGGTATCAAAACACGTGATCAGGCTGTTGGTTGGCACCCATCCGACGCCCTTGTTCATCCGGCTTTCCCGCTCGGTCGCCGGAAATGCCTTGCCCCGGACTTGACCGGAAGGATCACAGGTTGCGGCGAAAATGAGTGGGCTTCTATTCATGTCGTTTTCCTTCAAAATTCAGTCGTGCCGCATCCCAGGCTTCGATGCGGTTTCGGGTTTGGTCCCAATTGGTTTCGGTTACGCGGGCAACAATGGCCTCTACCAGGGCCAATGCAGCGGTGTAGCTGTCCCACACGGTGCCGCTATCAATGGGCACCGGCAAAACTTCTTGTGCGTCTTTGGAAATGGGCGACATCCATTTGTCGGTCACCAAAACCACGCGGGCCCCGCGATTGTGCACCGCCATTTGTGCCAGTTCGGCGAGTGATTTTTGATAACGCCGAAAATCGATGGTCACCAAAATGTCTTTGGGGCGCATGCGGAGCAAATATTCAGGCCAAACTTCAGGATCAGACGGCAGGTGAAACACATTGGCGCGGTATTGCCGCAAATGGCGCGACAAATATTGGACAATCGGGTCACTCATGCGCCCACCAATCAAATACAGGCCGCGCTTGTCGTCCGACAGCAATTGGCATACCCGTTCAAATTGGCTGGCCGAAATCATCTCGCACGTGTCGTGCAGCAATTGCTCAGCCCGCTGAAAAAATCCTTGCAAATAGTCGCCTTCGACCTGTCGCCGTGTGGGGTGCAAATCAACGGGTGACTTTTGCCCCTCCTTTAATTCAGCGATCAGCTCTTGTTGAAATTCTTGAAAGCCCCCATAGCCCAGCTTATTGACGAAACGCGAAATCGTCGGCGCGGAAACGCTTGTTTTCTCAGCCAAAACCTGGATTGGCGCCAAACCCGCAAACGGATAGTCGGCCATAATCGTGGCGCTGAGCTTGCGCTCATTGGCGGTAAATTCGTCTGATTTTTCCGCAATTTGCACGCGAACCGTCATAATTGTCCTCCCAATAGTGCCCATTATCGCAAATGAAAAAAATTCGTCAATTAAAAAATTATGTGTTGACTTTGAAAAAGTTTTCTCAAATCCTAAGGGCAACCAACCTGGTGGGGGAGAATAAATGATCACAGCACCAAAACGCCATATTGTTTTCGCATCTGCGGCGATTTTCTTGGTGATATTGGCCATTGCCGGCCTCGCCAGTTTCGGCTCCGGTGCGCTTGAGCGCACAATGATCGTCTTTTTTGTGTCCCTGATCGGGGTGGCTGGCATTGGCGTTTACAGCGGCAATAGTGGCATTTTGAGCTTTGGCCATGTGGGCTTTATGGGCATCGGTGCCTATTGTGCATCTTTGCTCACCCTTCCCGTCCCCTTGAAAACGGCAACCCTTCCTAACCTCCCAAGCTGGCTTGCAACCACACAGCTCGACTTTGTACTGGCAACCCTCATTGCCGTGCTATTTGTTGGTGTGGTTGCGGCCATTATCGGGGCGGCTATCGGTCGGCTTGAAGGGTCAGCCGCAACCATCGCCACCCTAGGCCTTTTGATTATTGTGCACGGGGTGACCATTGGCTGGCGCGATGTAACCCGCGGGGCGCAAACCTTTTTTGGCGTGCCGCGCGAAACAACGCTTTGGACCGCAGCCATCGCCTGTGTCATCGCGCTGATCGCCGCACGGCTTTACCGCGATTCAATCTCAGGCTTGCGCTTGCGCGCTGGGCGCGACAATGCCATTGCCGCCAACGCCGTGGGCATCAATATTCAAAAAGAGCGCCTTGTATCTTTCATCGTCAGTGCCATGATCATGGCCTTGGCCGGGGCATTGCTGGCCCACTTCCTTGGGGCCTTCAGCCCGAAAAAATTCTATTTCACAGACACGTTCTTTTTGTTGTCGATGTTGATTGTGGGCGGCATGTCCACTGTCACAGGTGCCTTCACAGGGGCGGTCGTGATCACATTGATCACGGAAATATTGCGCCGATTTGAAAGTGGCTTCACCCTGTTCGGGTTTGAAATGCCCACCATTTTCGGCACCACCCAAATCGGCATTGGCTTGATCATCCTGTTCGCCATGTTCCGCAAGGCCAATGGTTTGGCCGGCCTTAAAGAATGGGAAGAACGCCTGTTCGACCGCGAAATCTCACCCCAGAATGCTCCCACGGCATCTCAGCCGATTGAAGAGCACACCGAACTGCAAGCAAGTGGACTGGTTATGCAGTTCGGTGGTCTAACTGCGGTGAATGATGTGTCATTCACGCTGAAACCGGGTGAAATTTTTGGCCTGATTGGCCCCAACGGTTCGGGCAAAACCACGGTGATGAACATGCTGTCTTGTGTGCTCAAACCAACAGTGGGCAGCGTTAAGTTGGGTGACACAGAATTGATCGGGCGCAAATCCAATGAGGTCGCCAATTTTGGCATCGCCCGCACCTTCCAAAATATCCGCCTGTTCCCGGATTTGACAGTTTATCAAAATGTGCATGTGGCCGCGCTCTCGACCCGCCAGGGCAAAAACGCAGAGGCACGCACTTACGCCGCGCTGCATCGGTTGGGTCTTTTGGATCGCGCGGATGAAGATTCCGGTACGCTTTCCTATGGCGATCAACGCCGGGTGGAAATTGCCCGCGCCCTCGCCTGCGAACCAACCTTGCTGTTTTTGGATGAACCCGCCGCGGGCATGAACCGCGAAGAAACAGATGATCTGATGGAAACGCTGCGCAAACTTTGCGCGGAGTTGGGCATCGGCATCCTGATCGTCGATCACGATCTAAAACTGATCAATGAACTTTGTGACCGCGTCGCGGTCTTAAACGAAGGCAAAATGATTGCTGAGGGGACACCTGAAGAAGTCCGAAATAACCCGGCTGTTGTGGAAGCCTATTTGGGGCGGTCAGCCTAGCTGATCCGTCATAAAAGGAGAGGAAGACATGAAAAAAACTTTGCTGATGAGCAGCATGTTGGCCATGGCCGTAACCGGCAGCGCCTATGCTGAAACGCTTAAAGTGGGCGTCGCCACCGCGCAAACAGGCGCCTTGGCGCACTATGACGGCCCGGTTGTTGAAGGCCTGCGAATGGGCGTTGATGAAATCAACGCAGCAGGCGGCATTGGTGGCACGCTCAAAATTGAGTTGGTGGAAAAGGATGTGCGGTCGGACGCTGCACAAACCGCCATTGCCACCCAAGAGCTGGTTGATGCTGGCGTCAAAGTATTGATCCTGCCCTGTGATGCGGACCCATCATTGGCGGCCATTTCAATCGTGGGCAGCGCGCAAGTGCCGGCCATTTCAACCTGTGCGTCATCGCCAACTCTGCCGATGATCGGCGGCGACTATATGTTTGCCAACTTCCCAGGCGACAATGTGCAAGCCACTGTGTCTGCGCAATGGGCCTATGACCAAGGGATGGAAACAGCCTATATCGTTTATTCGCCAGATACCCAATATACATCCATGCCGCTCTACTTCGCGGATGTGATGGAAACATTGGGCGGTGAAGTTGTGGGCAAAGACACCTATACACTCGGCCAGCAGGACTTTTCTGCGATTTCCACCCGCATTGCCAATATGGACCCACAGCCGGATGTGGTGATGACATCTGCTTACGAGCCAGATTTCCCATCCTTCATCAAAGCCTTGCGTGCCGCGGGTGTGACCAGTCAGGTGATTGGCTCTGACGGCATCGATAGCCCAACCACGTTCTCAATTGGGCCCGCAGCAGATCGCTTGGTGTTCACCACCGCAGGTCACCCAACTGAAAACAGCCCGATGGCTGAGTTCAACGCCAAGTATAAAGAAACCTATGGCGAAGAGTCACAAACCGTGTTCAACGCGATTGGTTATGATTTGGCGAAAGTGATTGAGGCGGCAAGCCTTGCAGCCGGTCCAGATGCCAACTCGCAAGAATTGCGCGATGCGATTGCCAATTTGGAAAATGTGCAGGGCGCGACAAGCCTGATCACCTACAAAGGCACCAACGGTATGCCTGTGCGTGAAGTCACATTGATCGGGGTTATGGATGGCGAGCGCCAGCTGATTGGTCAGCCTTCACCTAACCCAGACATCATTCCTGCGCCTCGGATGCAGTAGGGCTTAAGGAGCACTGATCATGGTTCAACCGCTATTAGAAGTCCGTTCGCTTGATGTGCGCTATGGCGCGGTCCAGGCGGTTGACGGGATCAATTTCGAAGTTGAGCAGGGCGAGATTATTGCCCTGCTCGGCGCCAACGGTGCCGGTAAATCTTCCACCTTGAATGCCATTGCCGGGCTTGTGCCCACCTTTGGCGGCGAGGTGCAATTTGACGGACAAAATATCACCAATTTGCGGCCCGAAATGTTGCCCGGTTTGGGCATGACCTTGTCGCCCGAAGGCCGCCGCGTTTTTGGCACGCTCAGTGTCGCAGAAAACCTGCAAATGGGCGCATTCGGCATGAAGGACCCGCAAGAAATTGCTGCCGCTTGGGATCGGGTCTACACGCTCTTCCCCATTTTGGCGGAACGGCGCGACCAGTTTGCGGGCACGCTTTCAGGCGGACAACAGCAAATGCTGGCCGTGGGGCGCGCCTTGATGAGCAACCCGAAAATGTTGCTGTTGGACGAACCGTCCTTGGGGCTTGCACCCAAAATTATCGAACAGATTTTTGAACTGATCACCACATTGAACCAGCAGGGCGTGACCATTTTGGTGGTGGAGCAAAACGTCTCCATGGCCCTTGAAGTGGCCAACCGTGCCTATGTGCTGGCCAATGGTCAGATCGCCACCTCTGGCGACGCCAAAGAATTGGCCGCCAGCAATAATTTGCAAAATGCCTATTTAGGGGGCGCGTAAAATGGAACTCTTTTTACAACAAACGGTCAATGCCTTCGCCCTTGGCGGCACCTATGCGCTTTTGGCGCTAGGTCTGGCAGTGGTCTTCTCCATTATGGGCCTGATCAACTTTGCCCATGGCGAATTGATGACCATTGCGGGCTATGTGCTCATGTATTGCGGCTTGGCGGGCATCTCATTTGTTTTTGCCGTGCCGCTCGCCCTTCTCGCTTCCACCTTTGCCGCGGTGTTGATGGAGCGCGTGGCCTTCAGACCCGTGCGCAACAGTTCGGGGGCGACCATGCTGGTCACCTCGTTTGCCGTGGCGATGATTTTGCAGGTGATATTCCAGAACTTCATTTCCGTGCGCTCGCAACCGGTTTTGTTGCCCGAAGCCCTGTCCGGCAGCATCACCATTGGTGGCTTGGTGATCGGCGTCAACAAACTGGTCGCCATCATTTCAACCGTCATCATGCTGATCTTTTTGGATCGCTTTTTGTCTAAGCAGAAATATGGCATCGCCATGCGCGCTGCCGCTGAAGACTTTGCGGTTGCCCGGCTTATGGGCATTCGCGCCAACACGGTGATTGCCGGGGCGTTTGCCATTTCCGGGCTTTTGGCTGGTGTGGCCGCCATCCTATGGGTCAGCCAGCGGGCATCAGTTGATCCGCTTATGGGCTTTACCCCCGTGCTCAAGGCTTTTATCGCCGCCATTTTGGGCGGGTTGGGCAGCTTGCGCGGCGCAGTAGCAGGCGGATTTTTGCTCGGCTTTATCGAGATTTATCTCGCGGCCTTCCTGCCGCCTGCATTGCAAGAATTTAGAGACCCGATCGGCCTTGGCCTTGTGGTGCTGGTGTTGCTGATGCGCCCCAATGGCCTCTTGCCTGCCGCCTCGTTGAAAGCCGAAAAAGTCTAGGAGACGCAAAATGAGTTTGAACAGACATGCTCAGCGTCTTTTGACAGACGCTGACCCGAACCCCATTGACTTTTTTAACCCCGAAGGCGACGCCGATATATTGTTGGTGTGCGAACATGCGGGGCAAAAAGTGCCGGAAAAGCTGTTTGGCTTGCAGCTCTCCAACAGCGATATGGACAAGCATATCGGCTGGGATATTGGCGCGGCGGCCGTCACCCGGGAAATGGCCAAATTGCTCAATGCCCCGGCGATCTTGCAGCGCTATAGCCGTTTGGTGGTGGATTGCAATCGCCCGCCCGAGGCACCAGATGCCATGCCGGAAGTCGCCGACAATATACCGATCCCTGGCAATCAGAATTTAGATCGTACGGCGCGCCAACAACGCATTGATGAGATTTTTTGGCCCTTTCACCATGCGGTCGAAGCGGCGATCCACTCGAAGCGCTTTCGCTTGGTGTTGTCCATTCACAGCTTCACGCCGCAATTGGGCGATGAAGCGCGGCCATGGCCCCTCGCTTTTCTCTATCGCGGCGATGTGGCAACGCCGACCAAACTGGCCAGCTTTATTCATCAAGAACAACCAGACCTCGCCATTGGCATGAATGAGCCTTATCAAATTGATGATGAAAGCGACTGGTTTGTGCCGCAGCACGGCGAAACCAACAATATTCCTCATTCTTTGATTGAAATCCGCAATGATCAAATTGAAGATACTGAGGGGCAAAACCGCTGGGCCATGCAATTGGCCAAGGCCACCACACAATTATTGGAAACAAAACTATGACCATCTTGTCACGCAATATTCCCTTGGAACCGGCTCAATCAGGGCTTTTGTTTATCGATGTGCAAAACTTTGCGGCCAAACGAAATGGCGGCGAGTTTAAAGATATGAGCGATGATGAGTTTGAAAAAGAACATGGTTGGTTCTTTGAGCAGATGGAAAGCCATGTTGTGCCCAACATGCAAAAGCTTCAAGCTGGCTTTCGCGCGAAGAACATCGAGGTGCTTTATACCACCATTGAAAGCCTGACCCTTGATGGGCGCGACCGTTCGCTTGATTATAAAATCACCGGCTTCAATGTGCCCAAAGGCTCTTGGGACGGCAAAGTGATTGACGAATTGGCCCCTACCGACGACGAAATTGTGTTCCCCAAATCTTCGTCTTCAGTGTTTGTGTCCACCCACATTGATTATGTGTTGCGCAATTTGGGCGTCAAACAATTGGTCATCTCCGGCATCATCACCGATCAATGTGTGGAAAGCGCCATTCGCGATGCGTGCGATTTGGGCTATCTGGTCACGCAGGTGACCGACGCGTGCGCCACCTATACGCCAGAGCGTCACGCCAACTCGCTCAACACCATCAAAGGCTATTGTCGGCAGGTCACAACGGATGACTTGTTAAAAGAAATAGGGGCCTAACCGCCCCGACATTTCTCAATTGATTGTGCTTTATCGATTAGGTTTATTGAGGCTTATGGTCTGCTGGGTTAGTATTTGCCCATATTGATTTGCGGACCACTGCCTCAAGCGGCTGGCTCTGAAATCGATGTCTAGTACTCTTGGGCCGTTCCGGCCCCTATTTTTTGGGAAATTCTGATCGACATGAATCAAGCGCCTTCTGAACTTGTGCATGGAATTTATCAATCGCTGGTAGATGGTGGCAGTTGGCCGGAATTGGTGCTTGGGCTGGCCGATCATGTGGACCGCACGGCCACCGCCGAACAGATTGCCGCCCAGAATAAGGAATTGCTGGATCATTTTGATCGGGCAGATGTGTTAAACACACAATTGGTCGGCCCGGAAATGGCAGGTCGGCGGGTGCAGGACACGCTGGGGCAAGCCGGGCCAGATATTCAATTGATAGATGACGACGGCACCGTGGTTTACAACACGGATGGGGCAAGCGGTCAGCAAGCAACCCAAAATGTGCGTACGCGGTTGGCCCGTTGTGTTGCCAAAAACACGGTCGAGAGTTGGCTGGAATCCACCGACGGTCACCCGCACATCTACATTCTAGTGCCCCGCACGCAAACGCAGCAATTGGACATCGCCAGCCCGGCCCATCATGTGTTGCTGTCGCGCGCGGTCGACTTAACCAATGTGGTCCATCGATTTGCCGCGCAACATGATTTAAGCGGAGCTGAAACGCAGTTGCTGATCGCTTTTTTGCGCACAACTGATTTGCGGCAGGCGGCGGCGGCGCTCAACATCACCTATGAAACTAGCCGCAAATATCTCAAGTCCATCTTCTCCAAATCCGGGCAGAGCTCACAGGCAAAGCTGATCCGCGCTTTGTTGTTGAATCCGCTCATGCTGTTGCCAACCCCGACACAACCCACCGAGCCGGTGCGCGCCTTGCGGCGCTTTGCGCTGTTGCCCAATGGGCGTACCTATCGTTATTTCACTTTGGGGCCGGAGTCGGGGCGGCCGATCTTTTATATCGATGGGATCCGCGGCGGCACATTGGATTGCCTCGGTCATTACAATGAGGTGTCGGCCCAGCTTAAACAAATGAATTTGCGCTTGATCGCAAACAGCCAGGCCTATTCAACCCGCCCAAAGCCGGGAGCCATCTGGACAGACTTTGCGCAACTTGCAGAGGATGTCGGGCAACTTTTTGCAGAATTGGGGTTTTCGCAACTGCCCGTCCTGACCCATGGCTATGGTGCCCACACGGCCCTTGGCATCGCACATGCGCGGCCTGACCTGTTCCCCCATATGATGCTGGTGTCACCCAGCAATCCAGAATTTAAACACAACAATTGGCGCGAGATGGACTTCTCCTACCACCTCATACATGTGGTGGCGCGCAAATGGCCGCAACTTTTGGAACGGGTTTTGCCGCTCTTATCTCGATCGATGCGCAAAGACATTGATGGGTTTAATGCTAAAACAGCGCGATTGGCGAAGTGCGCGCACGAGAGAGCCATTTTCACCTGCCCGCTTTTCTTAGAACGGTCGCGGCGCTTGATGGATGTGTTTGATGATGCAGAAATTGAGCACTTCATTGAAGAGATTAAACTCCACGCCCGACCCAGATTGTTCGATCTTGGTGCCATCCAAACGCCAATCACGCTCTTTCATGGCAAAGAGGACCAACATGCGCCGTTGGCCGGGGCACGGCAATTGGCCAGCCAATTGCCAAATGCAACATTGCATGAATTGCCCGGCATGGGACATCACCATATGTTGGCCGAATGGGACTGGATGATGCCGCTGGCGCTTGACCCGCCGACGCAGTCTTTCAATCCGCCTCCGGCCTCTCGGCGCGGGTCATTACTGGCGGCACCCAACCCAGAATAGTTTATTCGCCAATAGGTCCCAAATGGGGATTGTTGGCTTCGGATGGGCATGAAACATCTCATTCAACGTGCTGGTTTTCGCGCGCAATCAATGCAGCGCCGATTAAGCAAATTGGATGGGGAAAATGTTGAAACTTCGATCAAGGTCAAAGCTGGCCGGACGTTTCTTTTTGGGCGCGGCAACCGCGTTGTTGCTTTCAAATGTGGCCATGGCGACATCTGTAACCAGCATCACGACCAGCAGCGCCCAAAACGCAACAGGCACCTCCGGCACCGCCTGTACGGATGCTGAAGTCAGTCTGCAATACACACTCCAAACCACAACAAACGATCGGACAGACGGGGGGGCATTGCCCTATGACTATTCTGTTCTGCGTATTATTGATGCGGACAATAATGTTATTGCCAGCCTTGGCCTTGCTTACGAGTACCCAAGGGCGTCGATACAATACGGCTTTCCCGTTCGTATCGGCACCTCCACCAATTCCACAGACAGCGTGGTTGCGCCCACAAAACGCCCTTTCCGGGTCCAGATAGTTGAAAGTACAACCTCCACAAACAGCCCGCCTTATGCGGCCAACGGAGCGGTACTCTTTACCTCAGCCAGTTTTGATCCCTATGACCCAGTGTCCGATCCCAATTATGATGCTTCCGGTTGTAAGAACGTATCTGGTGGCTACACTGGCGATACCACACCACCAGTTCTCACCGTGCCGTCAAATTTCAGTGTCAACACTGATCCCGGTGCCGACACGGCCGTGGTGACCTACACAGCGCCAACCGCCAATGACAATATTGATGGTGCGGTGACCCCAACGCGCACCGCAGGTCTCGCATCCGGCGCAACATTTCCTTTGGGCGACACGATTATAACCTACCGCGCGGAAGATGCCGCCGGCAATTCTACCACCGATAGCTTTACCGTCACCGTGGTTGACAATGAAGCCCCAGTGGTGAGTGTCCCTTTGCTTGTTACCGCAAATACAGGCCCGACTGCCAATACCGGGACCCCATATTTTAGCACCTCGGCAAACGACAATGTTGATGGTTCAATTCCAACAACCATCACCACATCTCCGACCACAGGTCTAAACGCTGGGGATGCTTTCCCGGTCGGCACCACAACGGTCACCGCCACCGCAACAGATAGCGCTGGCAATGTGGGCTCCAACAGCTTTAGCGTCGTTGTAACTGATAATGGCCCACCCGTCGTCACCGTGCCCTCAGACATTGTGGTCTCAGTTGATCCTGGCGAGGCCGATGCTGTCGTGAGCTTCAGCACCAGCGCAACGGATAATGTTGATGGCTCCTTGACCCCGACCATTTCCTCATCCCCGACCACGGGCTTAGATTCAGGCGACGCCTTTCCTGTCGGTACCACGACCATGTCGGTGCGAGCAGAAGATGCCGCGGGCAACGTGACCACAGATACTTTTGATATTACGGTGAATGACAATGAGATTCCTGACATCACCGTGCCAGCTGATATCACGACCACAACTGATCCGGGTTTAGACACGGCTATTGTTAATTTCACCGTAAGTGCGGTGGACATTGTCGACGGCTCGATCACGCCCACCATCACCACGTCGCCAACGACAGGGCTCAGTTCAGGCTCCCCCTATCCAATCGGCACCACCACCGTTTCAGTTCGCGCAGAAGATGCGGCGGGCAATTCTGATACAAAGCAATTTACCATCACTGTTGGCGATGGTGAGAACCCCGTGTTCACCTCAACCCAAAGCAATATCAATATTGATATTCCTTTTGATGAGAGCTCTGCGATCGTGACTTATCCCACGCCAACCGCCACAGATAATTCCGGCAGCGTCACTGTTGCGCGGACAAGTGGGTTGGCCTCTGGCAGCGCCTTCCCAGTTGGCACAACAACAATCACCCATCGGGCGGAAGATGCGGCAGGCAACTTTGTCGACCAAAGTTTTAATGTGATCGTGGCCCGCATTCCGCCAGGTACACTTGAGGTGCGCGTAAATTCGAGTGCGGACGGCGATATTGTCCTCTCCTCATCGGCCGCTGCATTCAATCAAACCATCAACGTAACTGGCGGTTCCGGCACAACTGGCCAGATGTTGGTGCGCCCCGGCAGCTATGCAGCAACTTACGCCTTGCCCGCTGGCTTTGTCCTCACCAGCTCAAGCTGCGATAGCGCTGACGGGCAAGTGCTTCCAAGCCTAAATGAAGTTCAGGTTGATCTTGTGTCCGGCCAAAATATTGTCTGCACGCTCACCATGGTCAACAGTGCTGCTGACACATCTGAGCAAGTGCAAAATTTCATCGATGGCCGCGCGCGCCAGATTGTGGGTAACCAACCCCGCCAAAGCCGTCGCTTGGCCAGAGTCCAAGGCACAACGCCACAGCCCGGGGGCCTGAATGTCCTGGGGTATCAGGCACCAAATTCCGGCCATCTGCCCGTTGGCGTCAGCGTCGCCAATGATGCGATTGAGGTGAACTATCCCACTTCACAAGAAGAAGGATTGGCAAAGGAGTGGGACGCCTGGGCAGAGGCAACCTTCAGCCGTTTCGAAACGGATTTTGATGAAGGCAGCTTTGCCACCTTGCATATGGGCGTTGACTATTTGATCACCCCAACTAGCATTTTGGGCATTGGCGCTTCCATTGATTACACCCATGCGGATGTGATCGGCAGCACGGCTTACACCAACGGTTTGGGCTTTATGGTCGGTCCCTATTATACAGGCGAGATCAGCGAAAATCTTTATCTCGACATCAGTGCAAAACTTGGTCGTTCCTATAACAATATCGCAACGGTCGGGACCACCGAAGATCAGTTCGGCGCCACCCGCGGCCTGTTCAACGCGTCTTTGTTTGGTGAAGTCGAATTGGACCAGCTCACTGTGCGACCCGATATTAGTCTCAATTATTTCTACGAGCGCACTGATGCATTTGTGAACAGTTTTGGCGTTTCCATTGCAGAACAAGAAACACGGTTGGGCGATCTGACATTCGGCACCACCTTCGCTTGGTCGCAGCCCTTGGACAATAATTGGACCATGACCCCCTATGTCACTCTGGATGGTATTTGGACCTTTGACTCTGCCGCTGCAAATGGGGCCAGCACCATAGGCGAGCAATTGCGTGCCAAAACGGAATTTGGCTTCACGCTAAAAGGTGATGCCAATCAGTCGCTTGATTTCAGCCTTGCCTATGACGGCATTGGTGACCCCAATTATCGCGCCCTCAGTGCCAAGTTTGGGCTTTCGGTCGGGTTCTAACCAAGCGTTGCCAACAATTTCAGCCCGCAGGCAAATTTTGGTCCCAAATGGGGATTGTTGCAGTTTAGCAGGCGTGGAACATCTCATCTTACAAGCCAATTTCTCCAAGCAGTTACGACTGCTTGATTGCTTTTTGACGCCTGTATTGATGGGAACCGAATTTGAAACGCCTACTTCATTCCTTCGCCTTAACTGCACTTGTTCTGCTCGCATCGAATGTATTTGCGATCCAAGCCAATGCACAGGATACAACGCCGCCCAGGGTTCAATCCATCACTCTTTATGATCCGATTTCACCCTATTCAACAAATAACGTCTTCACATGGGAAGTCACATTTACAGAAGCTGTGACCGGTGTGGATGTGGCAGACACCAGAGTACACGTATATGGTGCGCTTTCGAATTCCATGACTGGCTCAATGACACAAGTGTCGCCCAGCGTTTATCGATTTACCCGCACCGTTCCTTTCGCATCCCATACGGTTGATGGCGAGGTGAGAATGGTCGTCAGTCCCACTCACTCGGTCACCGACTTGGCGGGTAATCCGATGGTAGATGATACGGTGATCAACGGCGAGCAATCAACTTACTATTATGATGTTAACCCGCCTGACGTGACACTTTCAACGTCCTTATCCTTACCAACAGATGCTTCAACAGTTCCCATAGAAATCGACTTTGATGAAACCGTAAGTGACTTTGAATTTCCGGCTATTCAGTTGGGCGGCACAGCCGCTTATGTCATTGACTTTGGCGGTAGCCAAGCCAACTATTGGGCCCATGTGCTTTTGAGCGGCGAAGGGCCATTTTCAATCAGCATACGGGCCGATGGAGCAGTTGATTTAGCTGGAAACACCAATAATGCGTCGCATGTTTTATCGGGCGTGAGAGACCTAACGGCGCCGGTCATAAATGTTCCCACACAAATCATTCAATCGACGGATCCCGGTCAAGACACGGCTACTGTGACCTTCCCGCACAGTGCCAATGATGCCGTTGACGGTCCGGTAGCGACTACTGTCAGCACGTCCCCCACAACAGGTTTGGAGTCCGGCGATGCATTTCCACTCGGCACCACCACTGTAACCGTTCGTGCGGAAGATACCGTGGGAAATGTGAGCACGGAAAGTTTTGACATTACAATCGTTGATACTGAGTTGCCGGTCGTTACGTCCATATCTGACATTGTGACCACAACCGACCCTGGCGAAGATACAGCAGTTGTTACGTTCAGTGTAGGCGCGACTGACAATGTGGATGGCGTCCTTCCTGTCACTATTACAACATCGCCGACTACTGGATTGGATTCAGGGTCTGCATTTCCTATCGGCACAACTCAAGTGCAGGCATACGCTGAAGACTCGGTCGGAAATTCCTTCACCGAGTTGTTCAAAGTTACAGTCAATGATGATGAAAATCCCGTATTCACTTCAACCCAGAGCGATATCACTATAGATGTCCCCTTTAATGAGAATTCTGCGATTGTCACCTATCCAATGCCGACCGCGACAGATAACTCTGGCAGCGTCACGATAACGCGTACGAGCGGCCTTGCATCCGGCAGTGCCTTCCCCGTCGGCACGACTACAGTTACCCATCAAGCGGAGGATGATGCTGGCAATAAAGTGCTACAAAGCTTCAATGTGATTGTTGGGAACACGCCGCCAGCCACACTTGAATTTGAGATTAACTCAAATGCCGATGGCAATGTTTCTCTGTCCTCTTCGGAACCAAACCTCAATCATATGATCAATGTGACAGGTGGGTATGGCAGCACAGGTCAATTCCATATACACCCCAGCACCTATTCAGCAAATTATGTCCCGTCTACGGGTTTCGTAATCACCAATGCAAGCTGTGACAATCCAGCAGTGCAGATTGACCTAAGGACAAAGACAATCGCACTCAATTTGGCCTCTGGGCAGACCATTGTTTGTACACTCTCCATGTCCGATAGTGCTGGCGAAACCGCCAAGCAAGTGCAAAATTTCATCGATGGCCGCGCGCGCCAGATTGTGGGGAACCAGCCTCGCCAAAGCCGTCGCTTGGCCAGAGTCCAAGGCACCGCACCACAACCCGGTGGATTGAATGTCTTGGGTTATAAAGCGCCGGATTCAGGCCATCTGCCCGTTGGCGTCAGTGTCGCCAATGATGCGATTGAGGTGAACTATCCCACTTCACAGGATGAAGGGTTGGCAAAGGAATGGGATGCTTGGGCAGAGGCGACCTTCAGCCGTTTCGAAACGGATTTTGATGAAGGTAGCTTTGCCACCTTGCATATGGGCGTTGATTATCTGATGACCCCAACAAGCATTTTGGGCATTGGCACTTCCATTGATTACACCCATGCGGATGTGTTCGGCAGCACGGCTTACACCAACGGTTTGGGCTTTATGGTCGGTCCATACTATACGGGCGAGATCAGCGAGAATCTTTATCTCGACATCAGTGCAAAACTTGGTCGTTCCTATAACAATATCGCAACGGTCGGCACCGCAGAAGATCAGTTCGGCGCCAGCCGCGGCCTGCTCAATGCGTCTTTGTTTGGTGAAGTCGAATTGGACCAGCTCACCGTGCGGCCCGACATTAGCCTCAACTATTTCTACGAGCGCACCGATGCGTTTGTGAACAGTTTTGGCGTTTCCATCGCAGAACAAGAAACACGGTTGGGCGATCTGACATTCGGCACCACCTTCGCTTGGGCGCAGCCCTTGGACAATAATTGGACCATGACCCCCTATGTCACACTGGATGGTATTTGGACCTTTGACTCTGCCGCCGCAAACGCGGCCAGCACCATAGGCGAGCAATTGCGTGCCAAAACGGAATTTGGCGTCACGCTAAATGGTTATGCCAATCAGACGCTTGATTTCAGCCTTGCCTATGACGGCATTGGTGACCCAAATTATCGCGCGCTCAGCGCCAAGTTTGGGCTGTCCGTCGGGTTTTAGGGGCAGCAGCTTTTGCCCGCTTGAATTGGTGGGCAAGGCACGGTGCCGTAAGAACAATAAACGCAGCAATCGCCAGGCTTTGGCTTTAATAGCATATGGCAGCTTTTGCATTCATAAAACCATTGGCACGCGTCTGTTGGCATGGTCTCGGTCTCTGCATGTCCACATGCCGGGCACGTCAATTTGGACTGTGTGTTTACGTCCTGCTGCGGCGTTTTCAATATTTATCTCCTGTTTTGTATGTAACCAATAAGGATGCGCGCGAAGGGATCATTCTTCATCTGCCAACAAAAGCTCGGATTCATATCCGGCATTTTTTGTGGCCAATAAAATATCGTCCAAGCTTGTTGCCGTGTCCTCAAACACAACAACCGCCTGCCGCAAATCGGCATCGGCCGACACCGAAACAATGCCATCAAGACGCGATATCGCGCCCTTCACGATAAAGGGGCAGCTGGCGCAATACATGCCGGGCACAGAAAGAGTGACCTTCTGCTCGGCCGCGAAGCTGCTCCCCACGCCGGACACCAAAAGGCCAGTGCCGAGAATAAGCAATTTCTTCATCGAATATCTCCAATCTATCAGGCAAGAATTAGGGGCACGATCCACGGCCAAAAGAATGACACCAGCACCAAAATCGTTGCCAGAACGAGCCCTGTCAGCACCAAATAATTTGGCAAAGGGCGTGCGCAAACCTCATCGGCATCACAAGCAGGTTTGGGCCTAAAGACCTGCCAATAGCCATATCCCAAAAGACCAAGGGCGATCAGGATGAAAACGGGTTTATAGGGTTCAAGCGCGGTCAGATTGCCGATCCATGCGCCGCTCACCCCAAGGCTGAACAATAGGAGCGGTACAATGCAGCAGCTCGACGCACCGATGGCCGCCAACAGGCCAGCCAATGTTGCGACACCAGCTTTTGATGTCCCGGGCGCCCGCGTTGCATCATTCAAATGCGAGGTCTGCTCAGCCATGCTGTGTCATTCTCCGACCTGCTTTGAGGGTTGAAAATTCGCCAATCAACGGGATGGATATTGAACACATCATCCGGTCCATCTCGGTGACCTCAGTTCAGTATCGGGGCTATCCCGTTGATCGTTCCGCTCAGCGAATTCTATGTCGACGACGGCGGAGCAAATGGCTGATCAGGTGCAGGCGGCATTCCAAACCCGTCTTGCGGTCCGTCACACTATTCAATCCATTGCTCAACAGATCGTCATTTGTACAAGTCTACGATCTGTAGTAACTACAGATGCAAGAGAAAAATGCTGCAAGGTTGCGTGATGACCGAAAAATCCTATTCCATCGGCACGGCCTCAACGATCACAGCCGTGAATATTGAGACCATTCGCTATTATGAACGCATTGGGTTGCTGCCGGCGCCAGACCGGACACCCGGAGGTAATCGGCAATATGCCAAGGCGCATCTAAAGCGCATTGGATTTGTCAAAAGGGCGCGCAGCTTGGGCTTTTCCATTGAACAAATTCGCTCGCTGCTCACCATGACCGACCAACAAGCCCTCTCGTGCGCTCAAGTCAGCGAGATGACCGCCGACCACCTTGTACACGTGCGAGAGAAGATCGCGGATTTACAAAAGCTCGAGAAAACCTTGGCCGACTTAGATGGACAATGTCGCCAAAACAAATCGGACGTTTGCCCTGTAATTGAAGACCTGTTCGGAACGGTTTAGCCCCCTGCCCGACGGCCCGCACGGTCTGGGTTTGCCGCGCATCCAACATTTCGTTGCACGAAATTCTGTACACAGCCTGCACAAAAAATCTTGACAGCATTTTTTCACTATGCTTGTTTGTCGGACAAACGTATAAACAGATGAAGACAAACACATGGCCTTGACCCCAAAATCAACATCAGCTGCGGCGACATCAGGTTCAGCCTCGCAGTTTTTGCGCCCGATCAAGCGGCGCACCCGCGATGTGGAGGTTTTGGAAGCCCTGGCCGAAATGATCGAGCAGGCGGACCTGAAAGAGGGCGATAAACTGCCCACCGAAACCGAGCTGGCCGCGCGCTTGCAGGTGGGTCGCTCCACCGTGCGTGAAGCGCTAAAGGTTTGGGAAAATCTGGGCATCGTGGAACGCCGCACCAGTGCGGGCACCATTTTGGCCATGGATATTGTGCCCAACTCGGTGCATGTGCCCGTGGTATTGCAATTTGAAGCCGAAGGGCTGTTGCGGACGCAGCAGGTGCGGCGGGCGTTGGAAAAAGAAGTGGTGCATTTGGCAGCGCTGCATGCCAATGAAAAGGATCGCGCGGCCATTCAATCCACATTGGACACATTGCTTGATGTGGTGGATAAGGGGCTGCCCTGGCGGCAAGCCGATGCCAATTTTCACCGCGCCATTTATGCCGCGTCGGGCAACCCGCTTTTCTCGCAACTAATCGAGCAGGTGCACGGCGCCTTTCACCAGCATTATATTGAGCCATTTATGGATGATAGCTATGGCTTGCCCTCCATTCCTTTGCATAAGCCTTTGGCCGCGGCGGTGATCGCGGGCGATGCCCCGGCCGCTGTGAAGGCCATGGAGGAAATTTTGGACAGCACAGAACAGCAAACCAAAGAATTGCTGGGCTGAGTTTTGGCGGCCCCATCAGGTCGCCTCATTTTTGCAACGTCAGTACAACGATGTATGTCGTGAGTACAACGTTAAACTAGAGGTTTTCCGGCATCGCCGGAAATGCGAAGTGCCACACAATTGTGGTGCAACTTAAAGGGAGGAAATAGTGAAGCACCTATTTCGTACAGTGGCCACAAGCGCCATTCTTGCAGCAACTTTGTCTGCAGGCACCGCTTTGGCTGAAACAAAACTTAAACTTGTTGAAGTGATCACAAGTCCAGCTCGGACCGAGACACTCAACACATTGGTTTCTGAATATGAAGCCAACAATCCTGATGTGGATGTGGAAATCATCTCATTGCCTTGGGGCGAAGCGTTTGAAAAGCTTTCAACCATGGTTGCAGGCGGCGAAGTGCCTGACGTGGTGGAAATGCCTGATGCGTGGTTGGCTCTTTATGCTGGCAACGACATGTTGCTCAGCCTTGAAGACGCAATCTCTAATTGGGAGCATGGCGACACGCTGGCGCAAAAAACACTGGATATGGCCCGTTTGGCTGAAGGCGAAGCCTACACCATTCCTTACGGCTTTTATCTGCGCGCGATGTTCTACAACAAGAAATTGTTGGCAGAAGCAGGCGTTGATGGCCCGCCACACACCATGGAAGAATTCATGGAAGCCTCGCGCAAGGTCTCTGAATTGCCCGGCAAATCAGGCTACTGCCTACGCGGTGGCGGCGGCGGTTTGAACGCTTGGATCATGTATGCGGCCACCATGAATGGCTCTAACGAGTTCTTCACGGAAGAAGGCGAAAGCCGTCTTAATGAGCCAGGTTCAATCGAAGGCCTTCAGTTCCTGATCGATATGTACCAAAAAGAATATGCACCATATGCCAGCGTGAACTGGGGCTTCAACGAGATCGTTGCAGGCTTCTATTCCGGCACATGTGCCTTCTTGGACCAAGATCCAGACGCGCTGATTTCGGTTGCTGAACGTATGGACCCAGAAGATTTTGCTGTGACACCAATGCCAGTTGGCCCATCAGGCAAAGCCTTCCCAACCATCGGTTTTGCCGGTTGGTCTGTGTTCAACACCACAGAACATCAGCAAGAAGCGGTTGATCTGGTGCAGCACTTGTCTTCACCTGAAGCCAACCTCACTTGGACCAAGCAAGTTGGTGTGATCCCAATTCACGAAGGCGCAGAGCAAGATTCTCACTTCGCCACACCACAATATAAAGGCTGGTTCGACACCCTCAATGGTGAAGAATATATCCCAACCATCATGCCCGTATATTTGAAAAAATTCGGCGTGTTCAAAGAGTTGGCGATCTCTTCTAGCCAAGAGGCCCTGTTGGGCGAACGCACCGCTGAGGATTTGGCCGAAGAATGGGCAACATTCCTCACAACTGAATATAAAGCATGGAAAGCCGCACAATGACGATGGCGCTCCCTACCTCCCCCGGCAAAGGCCGGGGGAGACCCCTCAAAAAACTTCATTGGTTGGTTGAGCCTTACCTCTATCTGTCCCCAGCCATTATCCTGATCGCATTGGTGATGCTGGTCCCCTTGGTGGTGGGCATTTCCTATGCGTTCCAATCAATCTCGTTGCTCAACCCGTTTGAAACCGGTTGGGTTGGCTTTGCCAATTTCGAGAAATTGTGGGCGGATCGACTGTTCTGGAAGGCCTTGACCAACACATTTTGGTGGACCCTGGGCTCTCTCTTCTTCCAATTCTTCCTTGGTCTCGGCTTGGCCTTGCTGCTCAACCGTCCCTTTGCGGGCCGTGGTTTGGTGCAAGCATTGGTGTTCTTGCCTTGGGCTGTGCCGGCCTTCTTGTCCGGCCTGAATTGGGCATGGTTGTTCAACCCCATCATTGGCCCCATTCCCCATTGGCTGGCGGCGATCGGCATTATGGATGAGCCACAAAATATCCTGGCCAATCCAAAAATGGCCCTTTGGGGTCCCATCGTTGCCAATATCTGGTTTGGTATTCCGTTTTTCGCCATCACCCTTTTGGCGGCGCTGCAATCGATCCCGCGCGATCTTTATGAAGCAGCCTCCATCGACGGGGCTAGCGTGTGGCAAAGCTTTACCAAAATCACTGTGCCGTTTTTGGCACCCACCATTGCCATTACAGTGATGTTGCGCACCATCTGGATCGCAAACTTCGCTGACCTGATTTACATCATGACTGGTGGCGGGCCCGCAAATTCAACGCACATCATCTCGTCCTACATTTTCACGACCGCGTTCCGAAGGCTCGACTTTGCTTATGCCTCAACCCTCGCCATCGCTTTGCTGGTGCTGTTGTTGGCCTATGCCATGTTGATTTTGCAAATGCGCAAACACCTTGTGAAAGGAATATAAAATGGCAAGTCGCACTTCGTTTTCAGTTGCGGGCACCCTGCGCTATGCGGCCATTATCCTATATGTCCTGTTTGCGCTGTTCCCCATCTATTGGCTGGTGAAAATCGCCATCACGCCGGATCGGTTGATCTACACAGAAGGCACCCATATTTGGCCCTCCACATTCACCTTGGACAATTTCACCTCGGTGCTGTTTTTGACAGACTTTCTGGTCTATTTCAAAAACTCAATGATTGTGAGTTTGGGCACGGCCTTCTTCACCACATTGGTGGCAACGGCCGCAGGCTATGCCTTCTCGCGGTTTCACTTTCGCGGCAAAGCGATCATTATCGCGCTGATGCTCATCACCCAGATGTTCCCTCTCTTGATGATCATCGCACCGATTTACAAGATCATGGCGGGCTTGCGTCTTTTGGACAGTCTGACCGGTTTGATCATTGTGTACACCGCGTTCAACGTGCCGTTTGCCACCTTCTTGATGCAGGGCTTTTTCGACGGCATCCCCAAAGATTTGGAAGAAGCCGCGATGATTGACGGCTGCACCCGGTTTGAAGCGCTGCGCAAGGTGATCTTTCCGCTCACCCTGCCCGGCTTGGCCGCCACATTGGGCTTCATCTTCACCGCGGCGTGGAGCGAGCTCTTGTTCGCGCTGATGCTCATCAACTCTGATGACAAGATGACCTTCCCTGTGGGGCTGAAAACCTTCGTTTCCAAATTTGCAGTGGACTGGGGTCAAATGATGGCCGCGGGCACCCTCGCCCTCATCCCAAGCTGCATCTTCTTTATTCTTATCCAGCGGTTCCTGGTCCAAGGCTTGACCGCAGGCGCTGTGAAAGGCTGATTATGACTGCGATAACTCTCAACAGCATCAATAAAAGCTTTGGGCCGGTGCACGTGCTCAAAGACATTTCTCTTGAATTCAACAAAGGCGAATTTGTCGTGCTTGTTGGTCCATCAGGCTGTGGCAAATCCACTTTGTTGCGCATGATTGCCGGGTTGGAACCGGTCAGTTCTGGCGATTTGATTTTTGGCGAAACCCGCGTCAACGATCTTGAGCCGCGCGAGCGTGATATTGCGATGGTGTTCCAATCCTACGCGCTTTATCCGCACATGAATGTGGAGCGCAATTTGGGCTTTAGCCTTGAGTTGCGCAAACGCGATGCGGCGGAAAAGCAAAAACGCACCTCCCACGCAGCAAGCATTTTGGGATTGGACAAACTGTTGGATCGTTTTCCAAAAGCCTTGTCCGGCGGGCAACGCCAACGGGTGGCCATGGGCCGTGCCATTGTGCGTGATCCGCAAATCTTTTTGTTCGACGAACCCTTGTCCAACTTGGATGCGGCCTTGCGCATTGAAATGCGGATTGAGATCGCCAAGCTGCACCAGCGCTTGGGCACCACCATGGTCTATGTGACCCACGACCAGGTCGAAGCCATGACATTGGCTGACCGCATTGTGGTGATGAATGCGGGTAATGTCGAACAAGTGGGCACCCCACTCGATCTTTACAGCAATCCGGCCAATTTGTTTGTGGCAGGCTTTTTGGGCTCCCCCAAAATGAACTTTGTGTCCCATGATGACCCGGCGCTGAGTTTGCCCAAAGCGCTGACACACCCAGAGGCCAAAACCTATGGCATTCGACCGGAGCATATTCAGGTGACCGCGCCGGACGACAACGCGCATCTGATCGGCACCATTGATGTGGTGGAACGGTTGGGGTCAGACACGATCTTTTACATCAATCACGGGGCCAAACAGCCTTTTGTTGTCCGCGTGCCGGGCATCGATCGCACGGCCCTGGGCGAAAAAATCGGCTGCATCTTCCAGCCAGATGATCTGCACCGTTTTGACGCTGACGGCCAATCCATTTCGGAGAAATAGTATGAGTGAGCAAACCAACCCAATCCATGAAGAACGTCCTTGGGGCAGCTTCACCGTTTTGACCGAAGGCGAAGGCTTTAAAAGCAAAATCATCAAGGTGAAACCCTCTGGCCAGCTCTCCTTGCAAAGCCATAAGCATCGGGCCGAGCATTGGGTGGTGGCGCAAGGCACCGCTACCGTTACCTTGGGGGAAGAAAAGTTTGATCTGGAAGCCGGGCAATCTATCGATATTCCCAAAGGTGCAATCCACCGGATTGAGAATTTCTCCGATGCGCCCGTAGACATCATCGAAGTGCAATATGGCGCCTATTTGGGCGAAGACGATATCGTGCGTTATGAGGACATTTATGGTCGATAGCGCAGCCTCTCCTCCCCGGCTCGGCATCGATATTGGCGGCACAAAGATCCAATTTGTGCTGCTGCGCGATGGCGAGCTGGTGGCCGAGCGGCGGGTGAACACGCCCAAGGGTTTGGCCGACATCACTCAAGTGCTGGTGGATGGCCTGACCCATTTTCGCGCCTATTTCGGCTCGCTCCAATTTATCGGCATATGTGCGCCCGGCAGCGCCCATCCGGATACAAATCTATGGCGTAATGCCAATATTCTGGCGTTGAACGGGCACGACCTTGCGGCCCATTTCGCCAACGCCCTGGAGCAAGAAGTGATCATTGAAAATGACGCCAATTGCTTTGCCTTGTCCTGTGCCCATCATGAGCGCCAAAGGGGTGCGGAAATGGTTTATGCCCTTACCGTTGGCACGGGTCTTGGGGGCGGCCTGGTGCATGATGGTCGCTTGATCACAGGCGCGGGCGGCTTGGCGGCTGAAGCGGGCCACGTGCCTTTGAGCCTTCTGCCGGACCTCACCGCTGATTGGCCTGAATGCTATTGCGGCCAACACGGATGCACCGAACAGCTTTTATCGGGCACCGGCCTATCGCAATTCCATTTGCGGCAAACCGATCAGCATAAAACCGCCATTGAAATTGTGTCGGCGGCGGCAGCGAACGACAATGCAGCGCAGGCCAGCCTTGATCAATTCAAGCGCAGTTTTGCCAAATATTTGGCCACCATCATTCAACTGGTCGATCCCCACCGTATCGTCATTGGCGGCGGCATGGCAGCACAAACCGCATTGTGGCAGGACATTTTTGCCCAAGTCGAACCTTTGTGCTTTTCCAAAGAAATCAAAACCACATTCGAGATTGTCACCGACAGCGCCCTGCAAGCAGCGCGCGGTGCCGCCTATCTCGCCCCTATTTCATCTTATACTGAGCAAGCCGAAATCTATGCGTAATCAAAAACAAGAACAAAAACTCAAACATCACCTCAACTTGCTCAAGCAAATGGCATGGCGCGAACATGTGACGGAGGTCCCGCTGCACGAACAGCAAAGCGAAGCCCCCACCGCCGAAATGTTGGCCGCACCATGGCAAAATTGGCCACAAATTGAAGGTGACTTTGCCTGGGGCACGCCGGAGGGGCATCATTGGTTTGCCGGCGAAATCACCGTGCCAGCTGCCGAGAAGGGCATCACCCCCTATCTGAAGCTCATCGCCAAAAATGAAATTCTTCTGGGGCGCACCGACCCGCAATGTCAGGTCTATCTCGACGGACAAATCTGCCAGGCGTTTGACGGGTTTCACCGCGAACTCTATTTGCCACAAGCCCAGCGCGCCGCCGGCCGCGCCACCATCCACATTAACGCCTATACGGCCGAGATTGAACGCCAACTCGGCGTGGCCCTTGTGTGGTGCGAACAACATGATGCCGCCGCGGATCTTTATTATGATCTCGCCATTTCGTTTGAAGCCGCCATTCGCCTTGATGAAAATGATGCCCGTCGCCACCATTTGTTCAATGTGATCGATCGGGCTCTAAACAGCCTTGATCTCCGCGCCCACGACGCCTCCTTTTCGGCCTCAGTTGAGGCAGCCCTTGAGATCGCCCAAAATGCGTTTGATCAAGAAACCCATGCGCCCACCATTTCCGCCGTCGGCCACACCCATATTGATGTGGCGTGGCTTTGGCCAATTTCGCAAACCCGCGAAAAGATGGTGCGCTCCATGTCCACCGCCTGCAAGCTCATGGATGAATATCCAGACTTTGTGTTCATGTACAATCAATGCATCCTCTTCGATTGGCTGAAGCAGGATTCACCCGACCTGTTTGAGCGCATCAAGAAACACGTCAAATCCGGCCAGTTCGAAATTGAAGGCGCCATGTGGCTTGAGCCGGATGTGAACATCATCTCCGGTGAATCCCTGGTGCGACAAATTTTGCGCGGCGTAAAGTTTCAGCAAGACGAGTTTGGCCTCACACCACGCGTCTTGTGGCTGCCCGACACGTTCGGCTACACCGCGGCAATCCCGCAATTGATGGCCCAAACGGGCCTCGATATTTTCGTCACCTCAAAATGCTCGTGGAACGACACCAACCGCATGCCCAATGACACATTTGAGTGGCAGGGCATCGACGGCACCAACGTCACCGCCTATTTGATCACCGCCCAGACCGACGATAAGGGCCATCGCGGCGACCATCGCACAGACTATGGCCCCCATTTGGATGTCAGCTCAACCGTTGGCGCGTGGAACCGCTATGAGCCAAAAGCCCTCAACCAAAATGTGCTGGTGCCCTTTGGTCATGGCGATGGCGGCGGCGGTCCCTGCAAGGTGATGCTTGAAAATGCCAAGCGCATGGAAAAAGGCGTGCCCGGTCTGCCCAAAGTGAAGCTAGAGGGCATCCGCCCCTATTTTGATCGCTTGCGCCAAACCATCGCCAACAGCGACACGCCGTTTCCCCGCTGGGTGGGCGAGCTTTATCTCGAATATCATCGCGGCACCCTCACCTCACTGGCCAAAAACAAACGCAACAATGCGGCAGGCGAACATGTGCTGCGCGAGCTTGAATTGCTGAGCGTGCTGGCCAAACTGAACGGGCATAACATTGAAGCCGATCTGGCTGAAATTGATGAATTGTGGAAGATTTTGATGCTCAATCAATTCCACGATATCTTGCCTGGCACCTCCATTCCGCAGGTCTATATGGATAGTGATGCGGACTATGCGGACCTGTTTGAGCGGGGCGAAGCGCTGCGGCAAAAATTGTCGCCATTGGCGCTTGAGGCCCAAAGCCAGCTGTTGAACAGCCAAGGCGTTGGGCGCAAAAATGCGCTGGTGCAGTTTAAAGCGGACACCACCGCCACCGCCGTTGATTTCGGGTATGGTGCCCGTGCGCTCCAAGCTGTGCACCGGGCCGATGGCCAGCGCCTTCAGGTGGCCCCCATTGAGCAGATCGCACCTTTTGCCCGCCAAACGGCCACCACCGCCCCAAAAGCTGCCGATCAAATTGGCGAGCTTTCCATCGATCAACACCATCTCGAAAATGCCTTCTTGCGCGTCGAGGTGGCGAACAATGGCGAGATCACCAGCATTTTCGATAAACGCGCCCGGCGCGAGCTTTTGCGCAAAGGCAGCTTGGGCAACCAGTTGAAAGTCTATCAAGACAAGCCCCTTAATTGGGACGCGTGGGACATTGATTGGTTCTATGAAGAAAAATCATGGGCCATCGACACCGCGGCCAAAATCGAAGTGATCGAAACTGGCCCGCACCGTGCGGCCCTGCGCATTGAGCGCGCCTATAATCAATCGCGCCTTGTGCAAATTGTCTCCTTGCAGGTAGATGCGCGCCAGGTTGAATTTGATTTTTATGCCGATTGGCAGGAAAGCCAGTCATTGCTGAAAGCCGAATTTGATTTTGATGTGGTCAGCGATCAGATCAAATCACAAATTCAATTTGGTCATGTGACGCGCCCCACCCACCGCAACACCAGTTGGGATCAGGCGCGGTTTGAAGCCAGCATGCACCGTTGGGTCGCGTTTGAGGAGACCGACTTCACCATCGGCGTGCTCAATGATTGCAAATATGGCTATAGCGCCACTGACACCCATTTTGGCCTCACCCTCATCAAGTCCGGGATCTACCCGCACCCAACCGCCGATCAGGAAGAACATCTTTGTCGCTATGCGGTCATGGTCAGCGATGATCCACACCCGGTGGTGGCCATCAACCAGCAGGCGCTTGATTTCGCCTGTCCGCTGCAAGTGCATGCACCTCTAAAAGAAGATGCGGCCAACGCCACACAACCAGCAAGCTTAATCGGATGGTCAGCTCCCAACGTGATTTTGCACGCGGCAAAGATTAGCGAAGATCAATCAGGCGTGGTTTTCCGCCTTTGCGAAGAAAGCGGCAAACGCACGCGGTTTACCGTTAAATTTGATGAGCGCTTGGGCAAGGTGCAGCGCACCAATTTGCTGGAGCAAGTGATGGCAGCGTGCCCGCGCAATGAAGATGGGTTGGTGGAGATTGAATTGGCGCCCTTTGAGATCGTCACCTTGGCTGCGGCCATGGATTAGGGCGCGGGTTTAATTTCCCCAGCTTGGGGCGGGCGAACCGATAATTTGCAAATCTTTGGGGTCCGCCCCATTGATGCGTTGGAGCAGAAGCTGCGCCAAATGTTCGCCCGCCACAATCAAATCTTCCTCCACCCAATCAATGCGCGGGTGCAAATAATCCAAAAGATTTGAGGTTTTCCGGGCGATGATGTGCACGTCGCGCCCCACCTCGCCGCCGGCTTCTGTCACCCCATCCATAATCGCCAGGGCCGCAATTTCTGACGAGCAGATCACGCCTTGCGGCATGGTTTTGGTTTGAACGGCATTGGCACTTTGCGCCCGCAACCAATGAATATAATCATCCCCGCCGCTGGCCTTGTTCCAATAATCCGCAATTTGAAACCCGCTCTCGCGTGCCGCGCGTTGCAAGCCTGCCTGCAAATGCTGATAGAAAGTGAACTCACATTCCGGGGTCAGCAGAGCCACCTGCGTACACCCCAATTCGGCCAGCCGCAAACCAGCCTGATGGGCGAATGTCTCATTGTCAAAATCATAATAAGCGTGTGGTGGCTCGAGCCGGGTTCGGCCGTGCGTGACCACGGGAAAATCATAAGACTGTGCAAACTGCACGCGCGCATCGTCAGGCGCTGTTTGCGCCAACACGATGCCGTCGGCGGCTCGATTGCGCACAATGTTTTGCACCTGCTCCAATTCATCATGACCCGGCAAAATCGGGTGGAACACCAGTTCATAAGGCGTGCTTTCCAATATCCGCGCCATGCCCAAAATCAACCGCCGCGAGAAATCTGAAATGTCATCCGACAATTGCATGGGCAAAATGATTTTGTGGGTATTGCCGGTGCGTAGCGACAGGCCCGCCCGATCGGGCTGGTAGCCCACCTCCTCGGCAATTTCGCGAATATATCGCTTCGTCTTCACGCTGATATTGGGCGCATCATGCAGCGCCTTGGAAATCGTCGTCACCGCATAGCCCGTGCGTTGCGCAATCATTTTCAACGTTGGTTGTTTTGTCGTCATGCGCGCCACGCTGTTGCCCCTCATCGCCCAAACCTTTGTGCCGCAATTTTCGCGGTGAAGTCAATTCCGCATCATCGGGGTGACGAACCACGCCAAATCTGAAATGCTCAATATTACCGCGCCATCAAACTGGTTTGAAAGGGACAAAAATTTATGAGCGATATTCTGACAGGACGCTGTTTTTGCGGCGCCATGCGCTATGAGGTTGAGAACAGTTTTGACAAAATGTTCTTTTGCAGTTGCGATCAATGTCGTCAGATCACCGGCTCAGCCTTCGCCTCCAACCTTTTCACCGACAGCGCCAAATTTCGTTGGACACAGGGCGAAGAACATCTTGGCCGCTACGATTTACCCGGCCGCAAACTCGCCCGGACCTTTTGCAAAATCTGCGGCAGTGGCGTGCCCAAAATCAGCCCCAACGGCAAACAAGTCATGGTGCCGGCCGGCGGACTTGAAGGCGACCCCAACGTATCCATCCGCCGCCGCATTTTCCAATCGGAACGCCCGCACTGGCACCAACAATATGAATTCTATGAAGGGTTTGATCAGTTTCCAGTTTAGGTATGCTTAAAACTAACCGTCAAATATCTCCCCATAAATCACCTCAAACGCCCTCACCTCCTCATCGGTCAGCGCTGCGAATTCTTTTTGGCGGGCGCGGTTGGAGAGTTTGCCGTTATTTTGCTTGAGGAAGTTGAACAACAAATCGACCGTGGAGGCCGGCATTTCGGTGTGGGCCTCTATGCGTGATTTGAACTGATCATATTTGGTCAAGAACGCGGCCTCTTGCGGCAAGTCGTGGGTGATGGTGCGTTGCACGCAGGCGAACAAGAATTCAGCATGGGGCGTGGCATCAAAATAGCGGTAGAGGTCCACTGTTTGGTTGGTCACCTCCACATTCATATGCGCCGTGGTGCGCCATTCAATATATGGCAGGATGCGGGCTGAATGGCTTTCAAGTACGCGTCGATAGGTTTCGATCTGGTCCAAAATCGCCGCCGAAACGGGAAACACCATGCCTGGCGGATTGTAGCCGCGCGCGCTTAAAATATGATGGATGAGATAGCGGTGCACACGCCCATTGCCATCTTCAAACGGGTGAATATAGACAAAGCCAAAGGCCAAGATCGCCGCGGCGATCACGGGGTCCAGTCCATCTGCAAATTCTTGATCAAAGGCAATCAGCCCGCCCATCAGATCTGTTAGATCTTCAGGCTTGGCGCTGATATGTTCCGGCAGGGGCAGTCGGGTGTCCATTTCATGCTCACCAACAAAGCCCCCCTCGGTGCGCCACCCCAATTGAACAAAGCGAGGGTCTTTGCCCAAAACCAATCGCTGGAGTCGCAAAAACTCGTCTTCGTCCAGCGGGTGCCTCCCGGCCTCGCCAATGGCCTTGCCCCACCGCTGTATCCGATCGTGCGGCGGCGCTTCCCCTTCAATAGCGTAGCTTGATTTAGAATCTTTGAGCAGCAAAAAAGCAGCGGTACGCGCCAAAATGGAATTGGAGATTTTCCCGATAATCGCCCGCGCCTCAGCGTCAAACTCTGCCGCAACAAATTGATCAATCTTTTTGGTGCGGCGCACCATGGGGCAAAAAGCCCGGTCACCCGGCAGATTATTGTGCACACGATGACGGGTGGAGGTTTTTCCCTCAATGGCCCATTGCAGTTTCGGGTCCACCACTTTGGCATAGGTGCCGCTTTTGGCATTTGGCAAATCCAATGGTTTGTCGAGCAACCATTCATACAAAAACCAAACCCGCCGCATATAGGCACTGCTGGGTTGCGCTTTGATCATCGTTTCAAATTCACGCGCGGGCAGTTTTTCGAACAGTTTTTTCAACACTGTCAAATCCAAGCCCTCATATTTGAGGGCGAAGGTTAGGTGGCCCTGAAGGGTGGCTTTTGGCGCGTGGCGCGGCGTATAAAGCCGCCACCCTTCGGCTTCAAAGACTTGATGTTTTTGCCCGATGGCACAAAGGGTGAGCGGCAGCGGGACCGCAAGATCATAAGCATCAATCAACGCCGCATAACCGGCCGGCTGCGCCGCTTCGGGCAAGCGCAGCTCGTGAAATATGCGGACGGGGCCTGAAAATTGATGATTCTGATCGTTCTGCATGAAAAGTGCACATTCATTGTGAAATTTAGGTCTAAATTCACAATATCATGAAAAACGATTACAAAAAAGCTTCTTCGCCACCATATGCAGACAAGCCGTGAAAAATAGGCACATGCCCTTGCCCCTTAAATGGGTTGTGTCACCTGCTGCAAATAGGTTTGCGCTTGCGCGCTAACTTGATCCTTGAGCAATTCAAAACATGTTTTGTGATAGTCATTGAGCCAATCACGTTCCGCCTGCGTGAGCAATTCCGGAATCACTGAAGAAGTTTCAATCGGCATATAGCTCAGCGTTTCAAACCCGTAGAAGCCATCGCCTAAGTCGATAATCTCGAACAGATTTTCAATCCGGATACCATACTCACCCGCCACGTAATAGCCGGGCTCAATGCTCAGCACCATGCCTGGCACCAACTCAACATCATTGAAGGCGCGGCCGATGCGTTGGGGTTGCTCGTGGACGGAAAGATTGTGGCCAACCCCGTGGCCGGTGCCGTGATCATAGTCTTTTTTGATCGACCAGAGCGGCGCGCGGGCGATGGCGTCGATGTGATGGCCGAAAGTTTTTTGCGGAAATTTGAGAGTCGCCAGCGCCAAAAACCCACGTAAAACCGAAGTGTAATTTTTGCGAAATTCAGGTGAAGTTTCACTAAAATTATAGGTGCGGGTGCTGTCGGTGGTGCCATCGGCAAATTGACCGCCGGAATCGTGCAAATAGATCTCATTTGGATCGAGCGCACGGTTGGATTGTTCGGTGACTTTATAGTGGCACATGGCCCCATTTGGCCCGGCCCCCGAAATCACATCAAAGCTGAGTTGTTCAAAACCAGGCAGCTCAGCGCGCAGCTGTTCGATCTTTTGCGCCACTTCCAATTCGGTGATCGGGTTACCCGCTTCAAATCGCGGTCCCA
Source organism: Maritalea myrionectae (assembly GCF_003433515.1). GTDB lineage: Bacteria > Pseudomonadota > Alphaproteobacteria > Rhizobiales > Devosiaceae > Maritalea > Maritalea myrionectae. The sequence continues at coordinate 37,222 of NZ_CP021332.1, read as the reverse complement.
CTTCGGCATGCAACCACGCACCCAATTCTGTCCAGGCAATGCCATCACGCTTGTGGCAATCGCGCATCCCGCCCAACTCTGTCACGTTTTTGATAGCTTTGGTCAGGGTGATGGCGCTGCGGCCATGCTTGATCTGACCGCCCTCACCTACCGCTAATTGAACGGCAACGGGGGTGAATTGCGGGTCATAGCCCAAAACTTTGTCGCTGGCCGCGTGGTCGGCAATGGCGGGCAAAAACCGTTCCGGCGCGCAGATTTCAACACCATCCAACTCAAAGTCGGTCAGGTCCTGCGGCACCTTTTGCGGATCGACAAACCATTGCACAGCCCCGTCCCGATCCAAGGTCAGGAACGAATTGATAAAGGGGTTATAGGCGATATCATTGCCGCGAATGTTCAAGAGCCAGGCAATATTGTCCGGCTGGTTCTCCACCAGCACATCAATGTTTTGCGCCACCAGATGCGCCGCAATGCGTTTCCGCTTGATGGCAGAATGTTCACCGCTCATTTGCGCGCCAAACGGGCGGGCTTTGTCCGCAACGGGGGCCGGCTGTTCGGTCCAGAGTTGATCGATGATATTGTCTTCGGTCGCGATCAGATGATTGTGCGACTGGGTCGCGGCAGCGCTGAGGTCCTTATGCCAGCTGGCAGGGATATGCATCGGATCAAAACCGATGCGCAAACCGCGTTGTTCGGTATGTTTGAGCCAATCCGCCAAAGGTTGATCATGCAAATGACGATAAGAAAACAAGCCTTCCGGACATTGCTCGCGCACTTGCACCGTGTAGCGGCCATCCACAAATAGGATCGCCTGATCCTGCGTGATCAGCGCCAGCCCAGCAGACCCGGAAAAGCCAGTCGCCCACATTAGCCGTTTGTCGCAATCCGCCACATATTCAGCCATATGGGCATCAAAGCGCGGCACAATCAGCGCATCCAAATCTTGGCGTTTCAGCGCGTCGCGAATATCGCTCAGGCGCTTCGCTTGGGGGGAGCTATTCAACATGGGAAGACTTTCATTCAATCGGATCACGATGGTGACACGCCACCTGACCCTTTGCCGGGTCGCCCTTCAATAGCGGCAGTGTGGTTTTGCACACATCTGTTGCGAGAGGGCAGCGCCCGTGAAAGGCGCACCCGGTGGGAATGTTGAGTGGGCTGGGCAATTCGCCTTTGAGGGGAATGGCATTGCCCTTATCGTCTGGGTCGAGCGATGGGGCCGCACTCAACAAAGCTTCAGAATAAGGATGGCGCGGCGCGGCAAACAATTCTTTCGCCGGGCCGATTTCTACAACGGACCCGAGATAAATCACCGCAACCCGATGGGACACATGTCGCACCAAGCGCAAATCATGCGCCACAAACAAAACGGTCAGCCCCAATTCTTCCTGCAACCCAAGCAGCAAATTCACCACTTGCGCCTGCACCGACACATCGAGAGCGGAAACCAATTCGTCGGCGATTAGCACTTCCGGCTCGACGCTCAAGGCACGGGCAATGGCGATGCGCTGGCGCTGGCCACCGGAAAATTCGTGCGGAAATTTGTCTGCCGCATCTTGCGGCAGGCGCACCAGCTCCAGCAATTCGGCAATGCGGGCGGGGATGTCACGTTCGGCGCGCATCTTGTGCACACTCAAGGCCTCTCGCAACATGTCCCCCACCCGCATCCGGGGGTTCAAAGACGAATAGGGATCTTGAAAGATCATCTGCACCCGGCGGTTATAGTCGCGCTGGGCCTTGCCTTTGGCGTTGAGGATGGTCTCGCCGTAAAACTCAATCTCACCTTGCTGCGGTTGATAAAGCCCGGCCAACACCCGCGCCAAGGTGGATTTGCCGCATCCGCTTTCGCCCACAATTCCGAGGGTCTCCCCTTTTACCAGCCGCAGCGACACGCCATTGAGCGCCTTCACTTTTTGTTGGGACCGCCGCATCACCCAATCTGCGAGAGAGCGATTTTTGGCAAAATGCAGCACAATATTTTCGGTTTTGAGAACTTCGGTCATGATTGCCCCCCTACCCCAACGGGCGCTTGGGTGGGATTGAAACAGGCGACTTGATGTTGCGTGCCTTCAAGTGGCGGCTTTGTTGCCGCACAAGCGTCAACAGCATGGGCACAGCGCGGGGCAAAGGCACAGCCTTTTGGCAAATTCATCAGGCTGGGCGGCGTGCCCGGCAGTGAAAAGAGCGGGGTGCGCGGCTCGACATTTTCCGGCACCGATTGCAGCAAGCCCATGGTGTAACGATGCAGCGGGTTGCGCAGCACATCGCGGGTGCTGCCCTTTTCCACCAGCTTGCCGCCATACATCACCGCCAATCGATCACAGGTTTGCGCCGCAACACCCAGATCATGGGTCACCAAAATCACCGACATACCCAACTCTTGCGACAAGTCTAAAATCAATTTCAGAATTTGATTTTGAATGGTTACATCAAGCGCAGTGGTGGGTTCATCCGCCAATAGCAATTTTGGTGAGGAGGCCAAGGCGATGGCGATCATCACCCGTTGGCGCATGCCACCGGAGAACTGGTGCGGGTAATCATTCAAGCGTCGCGAGGCATCCGGAATGCCCACCAGCTCCAACAATTCGATGGCGCGAAGGTGCCGTGCTTTTTTGTCCAGTTCTGTGTGGGCCACCAGATTTTCTTTGATCTGTACGCCCACGGTCAGCAACGGATTAAGCGAGGACATGGGTTCTTGAAAAATCATCGCAATGTCTTTGCCGCGAATTTTGCGCATTTGCGCTTCGGGCTTGGTGACCAGATTTTCGCCTTGCCACATCACTTCGCCGGTCACTTCGCCATAGCGTCGCGCCAGCCCCATAATGGAGCGCAAGGTGATGGATTTGCCCGAACCGCTTTCGCCCACAATGCCCAGCACTTCACCCGCTGCGAGGTCAAAGCTGACCTCATCGACCGCACGGAGTTTTTGCCCACCCACATGAAAGGACGTGCTGAGGTTTTTGACCGAAAGAAGGGGTGAATTTGATTGTGTCATAAATGTCCCCTATCCCCGTGGCCGCATTAGATCGGTGATGCCATCGCCCACCAGTGAGAAGCCTAGGCCCGTCAACACAATCGCAATGCCCGGCATCAGGCTGAGCCACCATGCGGTGGTGATGAAATTGCGCCCTTCGGCAATCAACACGCCCCACTCTGCCTGCGGCGGTTGCGCGCCCAAGCCGAGATAGCCAAGGGACGAGCCGAGCAAGATGGCCAGCGCCATATCGGTCATCCAATAAACAATCACCGGGGTGATGGCGTTGGGCAGTAAATGACGGAAGATGATGCGGCGATCAGAATAGCCCATCACCTTGCCCGCCGCTGCATAGTCATTGCCAAGTTGACCCATAATCTCAGCGCGCATCAACCGCGCATAATAGACCCAACCCACAAGGGTAATGGCGATATACATGTTGGTGAGGCCAGGCCCTAGCACGGCGACCACCGCGATCACGAGCACCAAAAAGGGGAAGGTGATAATCGCATCCACGCAGCGGCCAAAAATCATATCGGCGACGCCGCCATAATACCCCACCAACGCCCCGACAAAGATGCCGATGGCCAAGCAAAAAATGGTGGCGAACAGCGCCATTTGCATATTGACCGAATAGGCCCAGATCACTCGCGAAAAGGTGTCTCGCCCCAAATTGTCGGTGCCGAACCAATGCAAAGCTGAGGGCGGTTGTTTGATCGCCGTGTAATCAAACACGTTCGGGTCATAAGGCGCGAATAGATCTGGAAACAATGCCAGCGAGATGGAACTGATCAAGATAAAAAGGCCGAGCAAAAAGCTGGGGCGCTTGAGCGCCACCATGTGCGATTTACGCGGCAAGCGGAAAAAGAGTTTTTTGACCATTTACGCCACCCGCAATCTGGGATCGAGCCAAGCCTGGATCAGATCCGTGAGCAAAAAGATGATGGACACCAGCACGGCAAAGGTGAGCGTGAGGCCCTGAATGAGCGGATAGTCGCGGGCAAAGATCGCGTCGAGCATCAAGCGGCCCACGCCGGGCACCGCAAACACCGTTTCAGTGACCAAGGTTCCGCTCATCAAATTGCCGATGGAAAGACCCAACAGGGTCACGGTGGAAATCAACGCATTGCGCAGCACATGGCGGCCCAGAATAATCCGCTCCGGCAGACCTTTGGCGCGGGCGAACTGCACATATTCCGCATCCACCACTTCAATCACCGAAGAGCGCAAATTGCGCATGATGATTGCCGAGGTGTAAAGCGCCACGGTGAGCGCGGGCAAAAGCAAATGATACATGTGTTCCCAAAAGGTGGTGCCATACCCGCCCACCGGAAACCAGCGCAACTGCGCGGCCAGAAAGGTGAGCAACAGCAAGCCAATATAAAAGACGGGTGTAGATAGCCCGACTTGAAATGCCGTGCGAATGGATGTGTCGAGCCATGTGTTGCGGTTAAGCGCGGCGACAAAAGCCAACGGCCCCGCGATCAGCAAAGAAAACAGCACCGCGTAAAGGGTGAGAAACCCTGAGGCGGGCAAGCGCTCCAAAATCACTTGAGTGACTGGCGCTTTCATCAGAATGGAATCGCCCAAATTGCCGGTAAAAACATTTTTGACAAAAAAGCCGAACTGAACCCAGAGCGGTTGATCAAGCCCCAAACGCTGGCGAATTTGCTCTAATTGCTCTGTGGTGGCCTTGGCATCGGCCATCGCAATGGCAGGGTCGCCCGGCAAGGCGCGTACCAGCAAAAATATAATGACCATCACAATCAAAAAGGTCGGGATGATCTGCAACAGTCGTGAAAAGAAATAGGATATGGTCGACATAGCTGTTCTCAAAGGACATGTGAGCGCCAAGGCGCCCACATGCCGAGGTTAGGGTCAGTGAGATGAAGACCCATAGGAGGAGGACTTAGCGATCGATCCAGGTGGATGCGAACTCGTTATTGCCCAATGGGGTTTGCACATAGCCCTGCACATCTGAGGACAGAGCGACTGCAAATGGCGTTTCATACATAAAGAGCAATGGTGCTGCTTCATTGTAGATGTCCTGCATCCGCGCATATTGTTCAGCGCGTTTTGCCGGGTCCATTTCCACATTGGAGGCTTCATAAAGGCTGTTGAACTCTTCATTGTTCCAGCCTGTGCCGACCGCTTTTGCTGTTGGGTAATAGCCCAACCAGCCAGCCACCTGCGCCGGGTCGTTCACATCATTCACCCAGCCATAGGTGTGAATGTCGAACTCGCCCGAACGGTTTTTCGCGCCACGAGTTGGCCCATCGACCTGTTCCACATTCAAATCAATGCCAATCTGCGACCACATTTGCTGTAAGGCGCTTAAAATGATCGAGTCATCAGCCGATCCAGCCAGAATGGTCAGGGTCAATTCGGTGCCGTCCGGCACGCCCGCCTCGGCAATCAATGCTTTGGCTTTGTCCAAATCATATTGATAGATCGGGCCATTATCCGTAGCCAATTGGGTGGTCGAGGCCATCAAGCCGGATGAAACGGGCTTGCCCGCCCCTTGCAGCACCAATTGCACCAACGCGTTCTTGTCTGTCGCATAGTTAAGCGCTTGACGCAGCTTCATATCCGCCAACGGATTGGCAGAACCATCGGCGCGGGTTTCGCGGGTATTGATCGGCGAATAGATAATGCGCGTAGATGGGAACAATTCCATATTGATGTTCTCATCCGCTTCCAATTCACCTACACGCGCAAATGGGATAAATTCAGCCGCATCGACTTCGCCAGCTTGCAGCTTCAAAATGCGGGTCGCATCGTCGGGGATCACAAGGAAGTTGATGCCATCGATATAAGGCAAGGGTTCACCATCTTCACCTTCGCGCCAATAATGCGGGTTCGCCCCGAATTGCATCAAGGTGCCGCGCTGATGTGATTTCATCATAAAGGGACCGGACCCCACGAAGCCGTCAATGGCGATGCTTTGGGCTTTTTCCTGATCCGTTTCACCGCTCGCTGCCTCAAACGCATCTGCCGAGACAATGGCCGTGTTGAACGTGGCCAACATCAACACAATGGTTGGGTCGGGGCGGTTCAGCTTGATGGTGACTTGGTTGCCATCGGCAGTCACCTCTTCAATGGAGCTGAGCAACCCGGCCCATGGGCTGAGATCTGCATCCGAAGCACGAGTAAGCGAAAAGACAACATCTTTGCCCTCAATCGGTGTGCCATCAGAGAACATGATGCCATCACGAAGGGTCAGCGTCACGCTTTGCCCGTCTTCGGCTACATCGTAGCTTTCGGCCAAGCCAGAGGTCACGGTTTTGCCGTCCGCCTCGGTGCGCAACAAAGTGTCATAAAGATTGGTGACCATCCAAATGTCTGGATTGCGGTCAGCGTAAATTGGGTCGATCAGCGTGGAATCATCATAGCGTGCAAAGGTCAAAGACCCGCCGCGTTCAATGGCCATGCTGGGTACTGCTGAAAACATTGCGGCGGCAGCTACGGTCGCCATCAATAGTTTTTTCATCCTAGTTTCCTCCCTCAGAGATGAATTTTGCACTATTGCAGATTGTATCCAATTTAAACTGACGACCTATTGTTATTTAGTCAAGCTAAAATTTATTATAGTAATGCTATAGGACTTGTCTTTCGAGGGCTGCCGTTGCACATTGGCTTTTCAGCCGCGTTTTTCGAAAGGTCCCGCCGTGAGCAATTCTCGTCCCGAACCCAGCAATGAAGAAATCGGTTTTGCCATTCGGCGGCGCCGTAAAGCCTTGGGCAAAACGCTGGTGGATGTGGCCGACGCCACCGAGCTGACGGTGGGCTTTATCTCGCAAGTGGAACGCGGCATCAGCGCGCCATCTCTGTCGTCCTTTATGCGGATCGCGCGGGTGCTGAACACCTCAATCGAACAATTGCTGAATGTGAGCGAGCCGTTTGAACCGCTCACCAAAGCTGATGAGCGTCAAAGTTATAGCTTGGGTGAAAATGGCCGTTGGTATGAAAAGCTCGGGCCAGGATTTTCGGGCGCTCTGTTTTACCCCTGCATCATTCATCGACCACCAGGGCATGTGGCAGAGAAAATGCAGCATAAGGGCGAAGTGTTTTGCTATTTAATATCCGGTGAACTGGAATATCATTTGGACGACAAGATCTATCATATGAAGCCCGGCGACACGATCCATCATGACACCACGGAACCACATTTCTCCAAGGTGGTGAGCGCTGAAGAAAGCGTTGAGCTGTGGGTGAGCTCTCACCCCATGACCAGCCACTAGGCCATCGATTATTCCCTTTTTCGGAAAGTCGGTTGACCCGCTCAAATATATCAATTATTCATGATATATGGATACAAACAAATCAACCCAGGCTTTTGCCGCCCTCAGCCAAGCCACGCGACTTGACGTGTTCCGCCTGCTGGTGAAAGCCGGGGAGGATGGGCTGTTAGCCGGGGAAATTGGCGAAAAGCTGCAGGTTAAGCAAAACACCATGTCGGCAAATCTTTCGGTGCTGCTGAATGCGGGCCTGGTGAAAAACAAGCGTGAGGGCCGCACCATTCGCTATTATGCGGATATGGATGGGGTCACCGCCATGCTTTCTTTTTTGCTGGAAGATTGTTGTGGTGGCCAGCCGCAATTGTGCCAGCCCTTTATTCAACAAATCACCTGTTCAACGGACAATTGCGATGACGCGTAAAGCCGCCCATATTCTCATTCTGTGCACGGGAAATTCAGCCCGTTCTATTTTGGCCGAAGGGCTGATCAATCATCTCGGCGCCCCAGACTTTATTGCCTCTTCCGCCGGGTCGCAGCCCAAAGGCGCGCCGCACCCCCAAGCTCTAAAAACACTGGAAAAGCATAAGATCAATACAGGCTTTGCCCGGTCCAAAAGCTGGGACGAGTTTGCGGGAGCCGATGCGCCAGCGCTCGATTATATCATTACGGTTTGCGACAATGCCGCTGGCGAAACCTGCCCGATCTGGCCTGGTAAGCCGACCACCGCCCATTGGGGCATTCCTGATCCCGCCGCGGTGACCGCGCCGCCGAAGGCGGTCGAAGCTGCGTTTGATCTGGCCTATGACCAATTGCATGCGCGGATTTCGCGGTTCCTGGCATTACCTTTCGATCAGCTTGACCCCGCTGCATTAAAACAAGAAATGATGGCCATCGGCCAAATGAAAGAGGACGCGTAAATGTCATCCCCAGAGCAAACCACCGCCGCACCGGGCGGCATTGGCACCTTTGAAAAATACCTCTCCATCTGGGTCGCCCTCGCCATCATTGTCGGCATCGGTCTTGGGCAAGTGATGCCCGGATTGGTGCAGTTTCTGGCGCAGTTGGAAGTGGCCAAGGTCAATCTGCCCGTCGCCATTTTGATCTGGGCGATGGTCTATCCGATGATGGTTTCGGTCGATTTCAGCTCCATCAAAGATGTGGCGAAAGAACCGAAAGGGCTGGCTATTACTTTGGTGGTGAACTGGCTGATCAAGCCTTTCACCATGGCGCTGTTGGGCGTCGTCTTTTTCAAATATATTTTTGCGGCCTTCATCACCCCTGCCGAAGCTGATGGCTATATTGCTGGGCTGATTTTGTTGGGCGCCGCGCCCTGCACCGCCATGGTGTTTGTGTGGTCCCACCTCACCAAGGGCGATGCGAACTACACTTTGGTGCAAGTCAGCGTCAATGACCTCATCATGATCTTCGCCTATGCCCCCATTGTGGCGGTATTGCTCGGCGTCACCAATATACCCGTGCCGTGGGATACGCTGGTGTTGAGCGTGGTGCTTTATGTGCTGGTGCCGCTTGTGGCGGGTTATCTCACCCGCAAAGCGCTGATCGCCCGCGCTCACAATGTGGCCGCCGTCGATGAATTTACCGCCAAACTCAAGCCCGCCTCCATTGCCGGGCTGTTGGCCACCGTGGTGCTGTTATTCGGCTTTCAGGGCAATGTTATTTTGGCCAATCCGCTGTTGATCCTTTTGATCGCCATTCCCTTATTGCTGCAATCCTATGGCATTTTTGCGGTGGCCTATCTGGCCGCGTGGAAAATGAAGGTACCCTTCCGCATCGCCGCCCCCTGTGCCCTAATCGGCACGTCCAACTTTTTCGAATTGGCGGTCGCGGTCGCCATTGGCCTGTTCGGCCTCAATTCCGGCGCGGCGCTGGCAACCGTAGTCGGCGTATTGGTGGAAGTGCCGGTGATGCTGTCGCTCGTCGCCCTGGCCAACCGCACCAGGCAACATTTCTCCGGATAACAACCCAATGACTGATCCAAAACCCGATATGCCCAATCTGGTCGCCGACCAGTTGCACCCGATTGACCACAGCAAATTGTTTGCGGCCCAGCCCGCCCATCCGGTGCGCGTGCTAATGCTCTATGGCTCCTTGCGCCAACGCTCCTTTTCCCGGCTTTTGACCGAGGAAGCGGCGCGGATATTGGAAGCCTTGGGGGCGGAAGTGAAACGCTTCAATCCCAAAGGTCTCCCGCTAGTGGATGAAGACAATGTAGAGCATGACAAGGTGCAGGAGTTGCGTGAACTCTCGCTCTGGTCGGAAGCGCAGGTCTGGTGCTCACCGGAACGGCACGGCAACATGACTGGGCTGATGAAAACCCAGATTGACTGGCTCCCCCTCGCCCCCATTGGCGGCGTGCGCCCCACCCAAGGCCGCACCTTGGCATTAATGCAGGTCTGCGGCGGCTCGCAAAGTTTCAACACCGTCAATCAAATGCGGGTGCTGGGCCGGTGGATGCGCATGATCACCATCCCCAACCAATCCTCGGTCCCCAAAGCCTTCAATGAGTTCGACGAAGCGGGCCGCATGTTCCCCTCCCCCTATTACAATCGAGTCGTGGACGTGATGGAAGAATTGATGAAATTCACCCTCCTCACCCGCGGCACAGCCGACTATCTCGTTGACCGTTATTCCGAGCGGGTGGAAAGCGCGGAAGATCTTTCAAAACGGGTGAATATGAAGGCGATTTAGGGGAACTTGGTCGCCGCTAGACGGCATCAAATCGCATCAAAAAGCCTTGGAAAAACGTAGCCGGAATGCGGAGGACAACAGCTCCGTTCCGACCACTTATCTCGCCCAAAAAACCCGTTTTGGCATATTGGCGCAATTGACCCTGCGTCAGGTGAATGGCGATGCTTTCGCTTATGTTACACCCATCTTGTGAGCAGCTTCTAACGTTGCGGCTTAACACCGTGACGTCCAGAGCCTTGCCTTCGCTATGCGCCGCATCAAAAAACACCCAATTGTCCAACATGGGAAAGGTCACATAAATTTGTGCTGACTTAAACGCGTTGGACTCAGACTTTCGCCACCCCCTTAGTAAGTAGAGAATGTCATTATTCTTGGTCCTTAAATAGACGGGTTTGGTCCCAAACTTCTTCAATCCGCTATGCGGGTTCACTTCGGTCGTTACACTCATCGCCACCGGCTCGGGACTAGAAATGTCCCTGAGCGTCATTTCGTTGAGTGAGGTGCACGCGGTAAGGGTTACAGTCACAAGCAAGCCGAGAAGTACGGTCAAAAGTCTCATAAAATATCTCAATAAAAATTCAAAAAAATCGTGGTCGTAAAAAGGGTGCAGCCTAAATGCTTCAAAATATTGCTGAGAAGTATCAATGATCGCGCCGCATTTGTCGATATGGGCCGACAAAGACACGCGGCAACCCCTTACCGCTTATCAGCTGCTCAGTGATTTCTTACGCCCCTGCCTGCGGCCATGCGGACAGGTCGGGCTGGATTGCGTCCAGCTTTTTCATTTCCGCAAAAATCTGTTCGCGGACCCAGCGGTGGGCTGGGTTGTTGGTGGAGCGTTTGTGCCAGACGCCGACAATTTTGACGACGGGGACATGCATGGGCGGCACAAAAATGTCGAGCTGCATCTGATCGGCCCATTTTTGACCCAACTGCCAGGGGATCAGCGCGATCATATCGCTTTCGCTCACCACGCGGCAGACGCCGGAAAAAACCTGCAAGGTCATGCCCACCTTTCGCGTGCGGCCAAGTTTGGCCAAGGCGGCATCGCCCATGGCGGAGGAGTTGCCTTCTGGCGAAAACAGGGCATGTCGCAGCGCACAGAATAAATCCAGCGGCATCAATTCGCCTGCTTTGATGTTGGCTTTTTGAAGCGCAGGGTGATTTCGCCTTGCGATCACAGCGAAGGCCGAGTGAAACAGAAACTCTTTTTCTGCCCAGTTGCCCACGGTTTCATCTGGAATTAATGCCAAATCGGAACTGCCCTGCTCCACCGTTTGAATATAGCGATCGGGCACCAGATCAATCAGTTTGGGTTGTATGTTTGGAGCGGCACTTGCCATATCGTTGGCGAGGACCGGCATCAAAAGCTCAGCAAAAAAATCAGACGCGGCAATGCGGAAATCCATATGCTCCGCGGAAGGGTCAAAAGATTTCGGTTGCGCGAACAGTGCTTCAAGCCGATCCAGCTCCTCCCGCAAAGGTAGCGCAATTTTTTGCGCATAGTCGGTGGGCACCAGTCGGTTGCCACGGCGAATAAACAATTGATCATCTAGCGTATGGCGCAAGCGCGACAGTGCACTGGACACCGCTGATTGCGACAAGTTCAGTTTTTGCGCCGCCTTCACCGTGGATTGCTCGCGCAACAGCGCGTCCAACACCCGCATCAAATTCAGATCAAAAGTCGCGAAATTCATCTGATCAATAACCTAAATAAGCAAAATCAATTTGGCTTATTTTAGCGTCAGTTTTAACAATTGGGCAATGGGAGAGCTCTGGTTCAGAAAATGGAGGAGGAAGAATGAGAGATTTATCAAAATGGTTTTTTGCCGCGGGTGCGCTTTGTGCCTTGGCAGGCATGGCATGGGGCATTCAAATGTCAGCCACAAATGATCATGCCCTGTCGCCTGCCCATGGGCACTTGAACCTGATCGGTTTTGTCACGCTCACAATTTACGGCATTTATTACGCGCTAACGCCCGGTGCCGCCCAAACAAAACTCGCGCCCATCCATTTGGGCATCAGCCTATTGGCGGTGATCATCTTGGTGCCCGGCATTGCCATGGCCATCAGCGGCGCGGGGGAAACTTTGGCTAAGGTGGGGTCAATTGTCACCATTGCCACAATGGGCCTGTTTATCTTTATGATCCTGCGTCATGGTGTGGGCGTAAAGCAATAAACCCATCGAAAGGACAAACCAAATGAGCCAAAAGATCAACGTGTACCACATTCCGGTTTGTCCTTTTTCCCAACGGCTTGAAATCTTGCTGGCCCTAAAAGGTCAGCAAGACGCAGTTGACTTTCATGTGGTGGACATCACCAAGCCGCGCGACCCGGATTTGCTGGCCAAAACGCGCGGCACAACATCCCTCCCCGTTTTGGAAACGGCGGACGGAGACATCTTGAAAGAGAGCCTGGTGATCCTGCACTATCTGGATGAAGTGATCGGGGACAAGCCGATACGCCAGCAAGATCCGCTGCGCCATGCGGTTGAAAATATGCTGATTGCCTTTGAAGGGCCGTTGACCATGACCGGCTATATGATGGTGATGAACCAGAAGCCTGACGAGCGGCAATCCTATATCGATAAAATGCTCAGCCATTATCGCACGCTAAACGATTTTCTGGCCCATCATAGCCCCAACAACACTTTCCTTTTTGAAGAGTTTGGGCTGGCGGAAGCGGTCTATACGCCACTATTTATGCGGTTCTGGTTTCTGGATTATTTTGAGGATTTCGACATCCCGCAAACGGAAGAGTTCGCCCGGCTGTTAAAATGGCGCAATGCCTGCGTTGCGCATGCGGCGACACAACAGGTCAGCCGCGAAGAAATTGTAAAACTTTATTATGATTACGCCTTGGGGGCCGGCAATGGGGCGCTGTTGGCGGGTCGTGAGAAATCCAGCTTTGCGTTTACGCCCGATTGGCGCGATCGGCCGTGGCCGCCAAAGGATAAATATGCGCATCGCGCGAGTGATCAGGAATTGGGCCTGACAGCCTGATTGTTACTTGCTGAGCAGTTTGGCGGCTTCCTCGCGCAGCACTTGCGCCAGTGCCCCGCTTTTTTGGCTGGCCGTGCTGCGGTGTGGCTCCACAAGGGCAATATCCCGCTGAGCCCGGGCAACATCAATCCGGCGCAGCCGCACATCCGTGCCGCGTTGGGCTTCGGTTTTGGTGTAGATTTCGGGCAAAATCGCCACCCCCACCCCAGCGGCGGCCATGGCGCGGATCGCGTCCAAACTGGTGCCTTCATATTCGTCAGAGAGATGTCCACCCACCTGCCCGGCCAGTCCCGCCACAATGTGCGACAACCTATGTTGCGGGCCAAGCGTCAAAAAGGTGCGGTTGGCCAGCTTATCCAACCGGATCGCTGCACCGCTCTTCGCCAGTGGATCATCAAGCGCCAGCGCGGCCCACAAACGCTCTTTAAACAAGGGCGTGGCCAACCCGGACGCATGATCTTCCGGCGTCGAAATGATCATATCCAACCGCCCCGAGCGCAGGCCCTCATCCAGGTCGCGCGTGCTTTCTTCGCGCACCACCAGCCGCAAATCCTGATAATCTGAGTGCAGCCGCTTCACCACATTGGGCAGCAAATAGGGGCTGATCGAGGGCAAAACGCCCAGACGCAATCGGCCCACAAAGGCCCCTCCCCCGCTCGCCGCCGCCCGCAAATCTGCCATGTCGCGTAAGATAAGTCGCGCCCGACGCACAATTTCACGCCCCTCTTCAGTGGGCGTCGCCCCGCGTCGGTCCCGATGAAAAAGCGCCACCCCCAGATCCGCTTCCACTTCCGCCAATTGCGCTGAAAGGCTGGGTTGGCTCACATGTAACTTGGCCGCCGCCGCGCCAATGCGCCCCACATCGGCAACCGTCACAATATATTCGAGCTGGCGAATGGTCGGCCTTACCATAGTTTTATCCTATGCATATCAACGTTTATATATATTTGTAATTATATCCCAACTCCGTCAAGAGCAGGACCGGTTCAAATCCGCCCCCTCTTGAAAGGAGAATTGATGACCTTTTCCCTCGACATGTTGGCCAGCAATCTAATGGCCCCCACCATTTTGTTTTTCGTGCTCGGTTTGGTGGCTGCTTTTGCCCGCAGCGACTTGTCCATTCCCGAGGGCGCCGCCAAGGTCATGTCGATCTATTTGCTGCTCTCCATCGGGTTTAAAGGCGGGGTCAGCGTGGCAGAAAGCGGTATATCCGGGCAATTGCTCGCCAGTTTGGCAGCAGGTGCGCTCCTGTCCCTCCTGTTGCCCGTCTTGGCCTATGCCCTGTTGCGGGCCATCACCAAGCTGGATCGGATCAACGCCGCCGCCGTGGCAGGCCACTACGGCTCCATTTCAATCGTCACCTTTGTCACCGCCGCCAGCCTGCTTGAAACCAGCGGCATGGACAGTGAAGGCTATCTGGTGGCCGTGGCCGCGATCATGGAAGCACCCGCCATCGTTTCCGCCCTATGGCTCGCCAGCCGCGACAAGAGCCAAACCAAGGTGGACGCGAATTTGGCACGGCACATTCTTGCCAATGGCTCTATCGTGCTGCTGGTGGGCGCCTTTTTGATCGGTGCCGCAACGGGAAAACCCGGCCTGGCGCAGATCGAACCTTTCATTGTGCTGCCCTTTACCGGCGTCTTGTGCCTGTTTTTGCTGGATATGGGCCTATCGGCCGGCCGCAGCCTCCTGTTGAACCGCGCAGACCTTTCTTGGGGCATTCTAGCTTTCGGCATCATCATGCCCCTGCTCGGTGCCCTTATCGGCTGGGCCGTGGCGCAACCCATCGGGCTATCCACCGGCGGCACCTTCCTGTTCATGGTGCTGAACGCTTCAGCCTCCTACATCGCAGTCCCCGCCGCCATGCGGTTGGCCCTGCCCCAATCCAAATCCGGCATCTATCTATCCCTCTCCCTGGGCATCACCTTCCCCTTCAACCTCACCTTCGGCCTGCCCCTTTATCTCGCCTTAGCGATGATCTAACACACCCGCCGGGCGCCCATTGGGTGCCCGGCCCTATGGCCTTGCCTCAACAAATGCTAGGATAAGCGCAGAATCGGCCCCAAAAATCAAAATTTCGATCCGCTTTGTTCCAAAGCGTAACGCGGCCGTAGGCCGCGAAAAATGGATGCACCGCCTAGGCGTGTTTGAACGAATTTTGGCACATTTTTGAGGACCGAATGGCATAGTATGCGCGAATGCCCGACGGCATATCTTTAGTGATCCGGGACCACTTCGAGGCCTTGCCCACCCCTTAACCAAGCATTAACCTTAAATTTCTGGACGGAATCACGAATCTGTGGCAACTTTCTGACGCAAAAAGACCGTCTAAGTGATTTTTTACGTCAGAGCAGAAAATGGCAACAGAAGATTTAATCAGCGTCAACCCAAATGAGGAAGACTCCGTCGACAAGATTTTGCGGCATGCAGAGATGCTGTCAAATCAGTTGCAAAATCTGCGCGAGCGCATGTATCCGCCGCAGGCGCAAAAATCTTTGCGCCGTTTTATGACGCCCGAGGTGGCTAAGCTCACCTCGATCTCAGAATCCAGTTTGCGTACCCTTTCCATTGAGGGCAAAGGCCCCACCCCTGAACGGCTAGAAAACAACCACCGCGCCTATACGCTGGAGCAAATTAACGAGCTGCGGCAATACTTTGCCGAAAAGAACCCCAATGATGCCCTCACCTATTTGCCGCATCGGCGCGACGGTGAGCATATGCAGGTTTTGGCCATCGCCAATTTTAAAGGCGGCAGCGCGAAGACCACATCAAGCGTGCATTTAGCCCATTATTTGGCGCTACAGGGCTATCGGGTTTTGGCCATTGATTTGGACCCGCAAGCCTCCATGTCCGCCATGTTCGGCACCCAGCCAGAATTTGATGTGGCCAGCAACGAAACCATTTATGCTGCCTTGCGCTATGACGATCAACAACGCCCCATTCGCGAAGTAATCCGCAAAACCTATTTCCCCGGCCTAGATCTGATTCCCGGCAATATCGAGGTGATGGAGTTTGAATATGACACGCCGCGGGTGTTAGCGCTCAACGAAAACAATCATGGATCGATCTTTTTTGAACGACTGGATCAGGCGCTAAAACAGGTCGACGATGATTATGATATCGTGATCTTGGACACGCCCCCTTCCCTTGGCTATTTGACCCTCGCCTCGCTCTATGCGTCCACCGGCCTGCTGGTCACTGTGCACCCCGCGATGATGGATGTGGCGTCCATGAACCAATTTTTGCTGATGATGGGCGACCTTGTGGGCGTGATCCGCAATGCAGGCGCCACCATGCAAAAAGATTTTATGCGCTATTTGGTGACGCGCCACGACCCGAACGATCAGGCGCAGGCGCAAATTGTGGGGCTATTGCGCCACCTCTTTGCCACTGATGTGTTGCTGCCCACGGCACTTGAAAGCACAGCCGTGGAAGCAGCTGGGTTGGGCAAGCGCTCCATTTATGAAGTGGAAGCGGGCGAAGTGCAGCGCAACACATTGAAGCGGGCGCGCGAAGCCATGGATTTGGTCAATGGCGCCATGCTCGATTTAATCCATGATGCATGGGGACGAAAATGAGCAAGCGCAAATCCATTGTTTCTAGCTTTGGCGATTTAACGGGCGACACACCAAAAGCCAACACGCCCGACCCAAAACCTGACGAAAAACAAAAGACGCCGGGCCGGGTTGCCGCAGGCATTATTGGCACCACACAACGCACGCTTTCTCAATTACGAGAAGAACGCGACCAATTGCTGGCGGACGCCCAGAGCGCAGACAAGATTTTAAGGCTTGATGCCGATAAGATTGACCCGTCGCCATTTCAGGATCGTTTGCCGGACGATGATGTGGAGGCATTCAATCAATTCAAACAAAGCTTGAGCGATGAGGGCCAAAAGGTCCCCATCACCGTGCGCATGCACCCACAACAGCCGGACCGTCATCAGATTGTTTATGGCCATCGTCGGTGGCGGGCCCTGAAAGAACTGGGGCTGCCCGTCAAAGCGATCTTGGTCGATTATTCTGATCGTGACCTCGTGGTCGCCCAAGGCATCGAAAACGCCAACCGGCAGGATCTAAGCTGGATTGAACGCGCCCTGTTTGCAGATGAAATGCATCGCGCCGGCCTCAAGCCCAAGGACATTAAAGCGGCGCTAAGTGTTGATGATGCCCAGCTGTCTAAATTCCGCTATGTCATCAAACAGGTGGGCACGCCACTGATCCAACTGATTGGCCGCGCCCCAGGCATTGGTCGACCACGCTGGATTGAACTGGCTGATTGTTTGAAGGACGGCGCCGACGAAAACCAGCTTTTGGAAACCTTGTCAGCTGACAAGGTGCAAAAAAACTTATCCCCGGATGACCGATTCGGCCTTATTATTAAGCTTGCCAAACCGGAAAAGCCCTCAAGGGCTCGCGCGCCATCAGTTTCACTAGGGGAGGTGGGCACCATGCAAAAAGGCACAAACGAGGTCCGCATCAAACTAAAGAAACAACATCAGGTTGAATTTGCCAGTTTTTTAGAGCGCGAGATGGATGCGCTTTTGGCCAAATACAACCAGCTTCGTAAAGGGCAATAACCGACCTTGTCAACTGACAAGGTTTTTAAACCAAAACGAACCAGAAAAGGAAGTTTAAGCAAAGAAAAAGGCCTCCAAACCCGACGGTTCGAAAGCCTTCCTCGATAACTTAAGCACCTATCAAGGAATCACTTTCGGAAAAAAATGTCAAGCATTCATGTTTGGCAAGGTGTATTTCTTTGTCTGAATTTTAAAAAACCATGCAAAATTTAGGTTGGCGCAAGCCGACGCCGGGCCTTGTGGCTGCAGAGATGCATGCGCAAGTCGGCGAGGGGCTTTCTGTACCCAAATCAACAGCCATCATTGCCGTGAAAAAAGTAGCCGCGCATATCGGCATGAAACCCGCGCAGCTTATGTTGCTCGATATTCTATTTGCCTTTTCAAAGCCTCAAGACTGGGAAGAGGGGCAACGCGCAATTGTGTGGCCGTCCAATCAGTATTTGATGGATCAGACAGGGTTCAGCCTGCCAGCCCTTAAACGCCATTTGCGCCGCTTAGGCGAACTCGGGCTCATCAGTTTCCACGACAGCCCAAACGGCAAACGCTATGGCCACCGCGATGGGGCAGGGCGCATTGTGGAGGCCTATGGGTTTGATCTCAGCCCCTTGGCCGCTAGGGCAGGGGAGTTGGAGGCGCTTCACCACAAAATCATGGCTGAACGAGCCGTAGAGCAGCAATTGCGCAAAAAGCTCACCTGCACCCGCCGTACCATCCGCGCGCGCCTTGTGGAGGCGATTGAAGCCGGTCTCTCAGGTCCATGGGAACGATTGGAGCGAGAGTTCAATGAACTGCTTTCCAATTTGCCGAAATCAAAAAACGGGCAGGGGACACTAAATGTGATCGTGGAGAAACTCACCAATCTCTATCATATCATCGAAGATCTGTTTGTCCGCACTTTGGATTTGCCTTCAACACACGAAGCATCATCCGACAAAACCGCGCCTAAAACGAACCCCAGCCAGCTCAAAATTGAACCCGATATACAAAATACAAGTCAATCTCATTCAAATTGTAAAGCCAAACCAGCTGTGACAGATCATGAGCCACCAGAGCGTGGATTTACGTTTGACACATTCACCCAGGCCTGCCCCAACTATTTAAAGCTAGCAACAGAGCTTTATGGTCCGCTCAGAGGTTGGGAAGATCTAAAAAGTGCATCGCGGCAAATGGGATTGATGATTGGCATCTCACCAGATCATTGGAACCGCTTAACCTTACAGCTCGGCCCTCATCCTTTCTCGGTGGCGATCGGCTTAACGTACGAAAAACACATTGCCGGAGAAGTCCATAATCCATCAGGATATTTGTCTGGAATGGCGAAAAGGGCACAAATTGGTACACTTCACCTTAGTCGCAGCATCTTCTCCCGCCTATCCAGACACAAAAAATGTACACTTTGGGACAGCGCCGACATCCCAACGCAATAAGCAAGATGGAGTTCTGCCATCTATATGAAAACAAAAGACAATATCCAATGACACCCAATATTTTATTCACCTGGAGCGATCGGTTCATCTGCAGATGCCTGTGCCTCATCTTCATTGCCTGATACTTTCTTTTGATCTGTCAGGCCACAGATATTCGCAAAGGAAAAGGCATAAAACATCGTCGGATAGTCAAACCCGATCACCATATCGGTGAGGCCCAACACAAGATATAAAATAGGCATAGTCACAGCCCAATAAAGACGTACCGGAAGTAAGAATGATCTTTGGGCGTATCCCAGTGTCCGTCATCAAATGAAATGGGTATTTAGAGCTTTTTGATTATTGGAGGCTCTGGTTCATTTGTTTGTTTATTATGCAGCTTGTTTTTGATGTTGCAAGCGGCGTTGTTTGATTGTGTTGGCTTTGATTTTCTCCCTTTGCTTTAGAATGGCTTTGTCCCGGCTGAAGTAAACGTCGGCGGGTGTAACGTTGTTCAGACTCTCGTGGTAGCGCTGATTGTTGTAGTAATCGACGAAGATGCCAATTTGCTGTTCGAGATCACCGGGTAGGTAATAGTTCTCGAGTAAGACTTTGTTCTTCATCGTTTGAAGCCAACGTTCAATCTTAACCTGCGTTTGAGGATGGAACGGCGCGCCACGAACATGATCCATGCGTTGGTCTTTTAGCCAATCAGCTAGCTCCCCTGAGATATAGCAAGACCCATTGTCGCTGAGCAGGCGCGGCTTGTGTCGAACAACCGCCTTGTTGCAGCCAGATGCTTGAAGCGCCATCTCCAAAGTGTCTGTCACATCATTGGCTCGCATGGTGGCACACAGCTTCCATGAGATAATGTAACGACTGTAATCGTCCAGGATCGTTGAAAGATAATACCAACCCCAACCAATGACTTTGAAGTAGGTAAAGTCCGTCTGCCACATTTGGTTGATGGCCGTTGTTTTGTCATGGAACTCATTGGCTGCCTCTATCACCACATGGCTTGGTGCTGTGATGAGGTCCACCTCTTTCAGGATACGGTAAGCCGATGACTCTGGGAGAAAGTAGCGCTTCTCATCGGTGTATTTGGCCGCCAGTTCACGCGGGGACAAAACTTCGTGTTCAAGCGCAAATACAATCAGGTCATCGCGCCGACCTTGAGGAATACGGTTCCAAATGGACTGTGGCTTTGAAGTTCTATCAGCCAGCCCATCAAGGCCATTCTCAACATAGCAGTCATACCAGCGATAAAACGTTGTGCGTGGAATGCAAAGCATATCCAGAGTTTGTCTGGTTAGCAGATGTGACGCTTCAACGGTACGAATAATCTCAAGCTTTTCCGAAGCTGAATATCTCATTCGATATCCTCCCCATCCCCGGTCATGCTTTTTTTGAGTAAACGGTTCTCAAGGGTGAGATCGGCGACACATTCTTTTAAAGCCAGTGATTGAGAACGAAGCTCTTTGACTTCTGGCGATGTTGCTTGTCGTGCCGTATCCCCAGACAAACGGCGTTTGCCTGCCTCAAGAAATTCCGTTGACCAACTGTAATATAAAATCTCGGCAATACCTTCTCGTCGGCACAACGCCGAAATGCTTTCTTCACCGCGCATACCTGCCAAAACAATGCGGATATTTTTAAGTCTGACGGGTCTTGCGCCGGATGTTCTTTACCAATTTATCTGTAGATGCTTTGCTGCTAACGGATTTCTGTCTCATCTTCACTCCATAAAGGTTACGATGAACCAGAAATCTTCCTTTATCAAATTACCCAAAACTGTTCCACATGCGCTGAAGGTAGACAGCCGGCTTTTGCGGCTGTCCAGATGGCATTCCCCGGCCAGCGTCACCGCCACGCCGGGAACGCCTGTCGGTGTGCTCATTGCCCGCATGGTCGCCGAAAACATCGCCTTCGTGCCCGTTATTGACCAAAACTGTCTGGTCGGGGTCTATATTGTTCTTGGCTCCCCCGATTGAAGCAGCCCCTGTTGCGGCTTAAGTGTGTGGTGCAGGGGAGGGGGCTTTTTCTTCAGTTGGGGCCGACGGTAAGAGGTGTTGTTCGGTCGCGCCCCAAATGATGGCAAAGCTGAAGGCATAAAACATCGTCGGATAGTCAAACCCGATCACCATATCGGTGAGGCCCAAAACGAAATAGATAATCGGCATGCTCACCGCCCAGTACATTCGGACCCGGAAATAGGGATGATCCCGCGGCGTGTTCCAGAACAGGAGCGGAGCAACCAACAGCAGTAAATAAAGGATCAGCCCGACAATCCCGCCCGCGACGGCAAAATTGGCTATATCGGAATGAAAGCTGAAGTAGCGCACTGTCGACGCATAATCATAAAGTGGGTGGCCTTTGGTCACGTCGATAAAGCTGTGCCAGCCGGTTCCAATCATCGGATGCTCCAGGAAAGACTGGAAAGCCACCTGCCACATCTGGTAACGCAGGCTCGTTGAGCGGTCCATGCCCTCCCCTACTGCGACGGATTGCAGGCGATTAAGCGTGCTCATGGCCAGGCCGTTGGGATCAAGCCAGTATACCAGCCCGGTAGTTGCAAGACCAAAAATCAAAATACCGCCCCAGGCGGGCAAGGCAGTCAGCCATTTTTGCGGTAGCGCAAAAAGCAGCGGCAGTACAAATAATAGGGGCAAAGCCAACAAGGCGCCGCGTGAACCTGAATAAAAAACGATAACTGTAGCGATCACAACTGCGAAGATATAGCCGAGCGCCTTGACCCATTTACTAATATCCAGCAAAAGTAAAATCATTGAGAAAGCCGCCAACAAAATCGCAACCCGTGCCACCAGATTAGACCCGCCACCGATAAAGGCAGTGGTTCGTTGAACATCCAGGGTATGGTATTGAAATAACGTCCAAATCCCTCCTATAACAAGTCCTACAACTGCGATCCAGCTGAATTGTTGTAGTCGTCTTGTGTCTGTATCATTGCAAAAGATTGCATAAACCAAGACAGCTAAACCAAAAGCCAAGGTATTGAATGCATAGACCATTGAGTCGATATTCGATGCGCTGGCAGCAAACAAAAAAAATGGCATTGCGGCTCCGCCAATCCAGCCTAAAAACATATTGGGCGCGCGAAATATTTGAACATTCCATCCACCAATTAGATAAAGTACTAATAAAACCGTACTATACAGAAGGAAGGGAGCGGATGAAATTGATCCTAGTAAAATTGGAAACAATAATGCGATAAAGGCACAGAATATAGCCATACGTGTTTTTGCAATGATCATTTTATTTTTCTTATGAAGATTTATCGGGATGTTAGCAGAAAATTACTCACCTTGCGCCGAATCCTGTAATAATCACTCTAATTGTTTTATATACTACAAATATATCCAACCTAAGGGATATGTTCTTAACATAAAAAAGATCATACGACAGCTTCGTACGCACCTCATTTATTTCGTTTACGTGCCCCTGATTTACTTGAGCCCATCCAGTTATTCCGGGAGGCACTAGATAGCGAAGTTCGTATTGTGCAATTTCTTTATTATATTGATTAGATAACGCAATAGGGTGAGGACGAGGTCCTATCCAACTCATTTCTCCACGCAGGATATTGAGTATCTGTGGTAGCTCGTCAATGCGCAGCCGACGTAGCCATCTACCAACTCTGGTTATTCTTAAGCTTGGAAAGGCTGATGAATTGGAGGAAACATCGTCACTAGGTTTGTCACCGGCCATAGTTCTAATTTTAAGCATTAAAAATGGTTTGCGCCCTTGTCCCATCCTCAACTGTGTAAAAAAAAGCGGACCGCCATCATCAAGCTTAATCAATATAAACAAAATAGAAAACAAAACTAATACAAATGGAAGTACGCAGACAGCAACGATTTTTTCAAAGAAAGCCCTAACTTTAACGTACCGTGTAATGCTCCTATTTGATGACTGGTCAACCTGACTCGGTGTAGAAACATCTACGCGACCAGACAATTGTTCAGCCAGCGCCTCAGCACTCCATATAGGCGTAGAAATAAATTTGAAATGATTCACACTCTTGTTGACCCATGCACCCATTTTTAAGTCCGAAGTCAGATCAAAAACTACGGCGTCTAGCGCGTTTTCTTTCAGATATCCCCGCTCCGTGATTTTTATTAGTCTTATACCAGTAATTGCTGAAAATCTTGATATGGTCTTATCGTTAAAATATCCGATGTGAGATAAATATCTCGTACGAAAGTAAAAAGCAACGAAAGTGTACCAAAAAACGTCAACTATATAGTAAGTAAATATTACTACTCTACTGTATTCTATCCGAAATATGAACAAAACAAATAGAGCAATAGAAAAGCAAATAGTGAGAGTGGATAAAGCTGCCAATCGAGGCCGAGGACCTGGCATATATGTTGCTTCTCTGTAAAGCATGTGCGCCAGGAGTGTCGCAACAATAGAGGCTACAAGACTATTGATGAATTGCGGTTTCGGTGGCAACGGGAGGCTGCCAAAAACCCAAAAGTGGTTAACTAGCGTTGCAATGAATCCTATCAACAGGCAACAACCTACCACATATAGGTTTTTGCCCGAAGTTGGTAGCACTTTGCGTTTTACGTCCATAAACCCTCTGGCGCATGTTGGACCATTAGCTTATGACAGTCCACTTTAGCTTCTCTCTTTGGACCGCTTCGACCGGGAGAATATCCGTTGATTTCTCGCTGAGCGCTAGGTCAACGTTTCTGATGTCTCGGCAAAGTCGACGCAAACCATCGGGTTCCAAACTTGCCGCATGGTCCGTGCCTTTCCAAGTTCGGTCGAGCGTGAAATGTCGCTCAATATGAGTAAATTTACCGACGCCTTTCTTTTGATTCAGTCGGCCTACTGCGAGGGCTCCCACATCAGCGGCGATACCCAAGTGATGGCCCGAAAACCCGATAGATTTAACCCGTTCACCAAATTTGTTCATGAGATTGTCAATTTCCATTAAACAAAGGTCTCTGAATTCGACAGGATATCCAGAAGTACAGCTATAAATCACTAGATCTTTCGCGCGTCCCATTTTCTCGTAGAATCTAACCAAATCCTGAATTTCGTCGCCTGTTGACATACCCGTAGAAACATGGATCTCGCCATTGTAGTTTTTGCAAAGAAACTCTTGTAGCTCAAAATGCTGATTTGTGGCAGAAGGTATTTTAATTAATGTGGGATTTAACGCTGCAATTTCCTGTGCTGAAGTTAAATCCCACACACTTGTGGAATATAAAATTCCATTTTCTTTACAACATTTCAATAATTCCGCATGTTGCGCTGCGGAAAATTCGAGAAACTCTCTATGATCGCCATATGTTTCACCATATGAGTTTTCTGTCACCGGATGAGGTGCATAGTATTGTTCTTCCGATAAGAGTTCTTTGTTATGCCTCTTTTGAAACTTGGCGACGTCAGCCTTGCAAACATGGGCAGCAACCCTAATAAGCTCTTTTGCAAGCTCAAGATCACCTTTATGATTGCAACCAATTTCCGCAATAATTTTCACTGGTTCGAGTTGTTCGTGCATAAGGTTTAATATTCCTTTTCCTACAGTCTTATAGTTCGTTTCCTTAGGCGACCTATACCAGTCTAAATAGGCCACTAATTGTAATAGTCACTAAAGCTTTTAATTTGCGGCACTCGGCGTTTAAATGCGACTATTGTTTCAAAAATTTGTTCCGTTATTTCCGGTCCACAAAGCGTTTGCTCCATCCACCTTTGATTGGGTTTTGAATATTGAAGGTTTATGATTTCTTCTAGGGAGCATATTAAATTACTGTCACGGAAGAAACATCGCATCGGTTCGTTCAAAGGGTCTAAGAAGTAGTCGATGTAATCTAAATAAATCATACAAGGTACACCAGCACTTACCAGATCAATTGCTGCTGTCGAGGTGCAGGTTATCCCTAATGAAGCATCATCTAAGGCCTGCTCCATAGTGGCATTAGAAACTAAAAGGTTTTCTGGTTTGTGTTTAAGCTCATTATAGAGATCCTGATAGCTATGCTTTTCCTTATGCAAGTGTTTTTTGTTTTCGTTGGGCAGGTGGCGTAGTTTAATGAAAACTTTTCGCTCAGGATTGTTATGTGCGACTGCAGCCATTAATTTTAGCAAGTGTAAACGCCCCGCTTTCGTCGAAGGAGACAAGGCCTGTGCGAAAAAATAAATGGATTTCTGCGAGTCAAGCCTGGATGATGGTTGTTTTTTGGGCAATAGGAAAGATGGATGGCCAAATTGCACATCTTGCCATGAAAAACTATCATTGGATATCTCACGCCGATATTGATCTAACGCAGATTTAGGTATGAGATAAACACCATCGCAGAATATTCTATTTTTAAATCCGCGTTTTGGCGATAGGTCCAACCCCCCAAGAAATGAAATAATACAGGGCCTCCCGCTGCGATATCGATATTCCGGCGAAGAAAGCTTTGCTCGAATGGGGGCGTAAACCCTACTAGTAATTATCGCATCGCAGCCTTCATGTTCTAAAAAGGAATCAACCTCATCCTTCGATATGCAGAAATTGGGCCCAGCCGGAAGCAATTGCTTCAACTGCCGATATGAAAGGGCATTCTCTGGTAAATACCATGCCAGATTTATACTTGCATTATTGTTTTTGCTTTTTAAGATATCTCGGATTCTATTTGCAAATATCAAAGTGGAGTCGTCGCTGAAGAGAATAGTAATATTCATTTATAATATTTTTCCGAGTACCATATATTTAGCTTTTTATTTTGCAAGATATTATGGATGATATTACTTGGTTTTAACCTTAAGTAAAAAGTGTGAGCGGCTAAAAGAGATTTTTTGCCAGCTCTCAGGATGGGACCAAAAATCCTGTGATTTTTATACCTATACAGGTGCTTTAAAGTTTTTACTATTTGCATTTTCATGATGAGGCTGTAATCAAGTGCGTGCGCTAAATGGTATAGTCTGCCAGTTGCCGTATGTAAACGTTTTATAGAAAGTGGCTCAAAAAAATCGGAGCGAAGATATCAATGTCTGTGAATGTTTGTGTTATTTTGGCCCGGGGGGGGTCGAAGGGCGTAAAAAATAAGAATTTAAGAAGAGTCGGTGGAATCAGTTTGGTGGGTCGTTCAATCATTGCTGCAAAAAATGCGGCAATGATTGAACGAGTTTTTGTTTCAACCGATAGCCCGACGATCGCAAGTGAGGCGGAAAAATTTGGTGCAAAAATAATATGGCGGCCCAACTCGCTTTCAAATGATCAGGCAACTTCAGAATCCGGCTGGCTTCACGCACTTGGTTTTATTCAGGAACAATATGGGCGTCCTGAAAATTTGGTATTTCTGCAATGCACATCACCGTTCACCAGTGGTGCGGAAATTGATGGGTGCCTCCAAAAAATGTTCGACACTCAAAGCGCTTGTGCGATCTCAGTTATACCCAGTCACGGTTTTATATGGCGTGAAAATGAAGATGGCTTCGGGGTTGGCGTAAACCATGATGAAGCAGCGCCCCGTCAGCGACGTCAAGATTTGCCGCCTGAGTTTGTCGAAAGTGGTGCGATATACGTAGTTAAAACAAAAGAGTTTAGTTTGAAGCGCTCCCGCTTTTGCGGCCCAGTTGGGTTGTACCAAGTTGACCACCCTGCAATTGAAATCGATACAGAAGAGGACTTATGGCTCGCGCAGATGGTTGTTATACGTGGTGCAGGTCCTCTGCCTCCCGTTCAAAAGTTGGATGATATCAAAGTGTTGGCAATGGATTTTGATGGCGTCCACACAGACAACACTGTTTTTATTGATCAAAATGGAAATGAAATAGTTCAAGCTTCTCGGGGAGATGGTATGGGAATCGAGAGGCTAAAAGCCATCAATAACATCAAGTTACTGATTGTCTCTAAAGAGAAAAACAGTGTGGTTACTAAAAGAGCGGCTAAATTGGGGATTGAAGTGTATCACGCAATTGACGACAAGGTGGAGGCGCTCAATAGCTGGCTGGAAAAGAATAACTGTACCTGGTGCGAAATGCTATATGTGGGCAATGACATCAATGACATCGAAGCGATGCAGCACGCGGCTATTTCCGCATGTCCAAATGACGCGCACCCTTCCGTGCTGCAGACTGTTGACTGGGTGCTTCCCTATTCGGGTGGTCGTGGCGCTATACGCTTTCTTTGCGATACCTTGACGAGCCGGGGATGAGTGATATTGGCCTTTGACGCGTTTGTGATTGCTGGAAATGGTCCATCCATAAAATACATAAAAGCAGGGCAAGTTTTGGCTTCTGATTTTATGGTAAGAACCAATAATTTTTTCTTCGAAACCAAGTATTATCTCGGTCGAAGGGTGGATCTAGCGTTCATGGGCGGCGACCCGCGTGTCGCACCTTACATGTTTTCCACTTTGGCAGAATGCAAGGACGAGTACCAAATCAAATCTTGGTCAAGTCACCGCGATAAAGTGGTTCAAACTGGTATGATCCATTTTACTTATGGGTATACGCCTATGCTATATAAAGACCGCCACATAAAAGCATTAGTCAATAGTCTCAGTGAAAAGTATGGAAAAACTCTCACAACCGGAGCGTATGCAGCGATAATGGCTCATGCAAAAGGTGGCAAATACTTGATTTTGGCGGGAATTGACCTTTATGCGGGCAAAGACAGGTATTCATTTAGGCCGGGTTCTAATCATGAGGCTCTGTTAGGTAAAGGGTTAGCGAAAAAGGGTTTTGATACAAGGTTACATTGCAAAGAACTCGAACTCGAGTTTTTTGAAGAATTCAACAAGCGGGATGACGTTGAACTGATGTGCATTGACCAGTCGTCGCTACTAGGGAGTATCATTCCAATTGCTCCTCCACGCCAAGGCTCATTGCCTGTCGTTGATTTACGCACTCCTCCCAAGGATTGGATAAACGCTAAAGGCTATATACCGATGAGCGCTTTAAGGTTTTACAGGAAGGCGCGTGCTGGATGGAAGCGGTATGAATAACAAAATGGATTGGAAAAATAGGTTACTAGATTGGCGTAACAATTATGCTCTGCCCCTTTGGACAACGACCGGAGTCGACGGCGCTACAGGTATGTGCTGGGAGGGGTTGGACCATAGCGGAAGACCACTAGCTTCAGTTGAACGCCGCTTAAGAGTGCAAGCGCGTCAGGTGTACTGCTTTTCCAGGTCCACGCAGAAAGCCCATCAGGAACTAGCCCAAAATATTTTCCGAAAAATTATGTCTAACTGCTTTGAAAATGTGACGGGATATATGGCCAGTGCTTTGACCCCAACGGGCGAGCCAAAACATTTTGTTCATGACCTTTACGACTTGGCGTTTGTTTTTCTGGCGGCGGCATCGCTTCTAAAGGCGAATATTAAGGTTGAAGCGGAACTTGCTCTTCTCGAACGCGCTTTGAATAGGCTAGAGGCGGATGCGGGCTGGCATGAGTCTATTCTGCGGACAACACCACGTCGTCAAAATCCGCATATGCACCTGTTTGAAGCTATGATTGGATTATACCAAGTAACGGGTTCAAATAGGTTTTTAAATTTCGCAGAGCAGTGTTTAGAGCTCTTTTCGAACTACTTTTTACAAAGTAATGGTGAGGTTTTTGAATTTTTTAATACAGATTTTGTCGCTTATACACCGCCTAAACAATCGGTCGAACCGGGTCATGCAATGGAGTGGATATTTCTCTTGGATGTCTACGAAAGTGTTACGAATAAACGAGCCGGTATTCCATTGGAGTTGATATTCTCACGTGCGTCAGAAACTGCGCTCACTAGTGGTTTACTACCCGATACTGTCTCACCCCTAAAAACGACGAGTCGGCTTTGGCCGCAACTCGAATTTCTGAAAGCATCTATAGTTCTTGAGAAGCGTGGCGCTGCGCTGCCAAAATCCCATACCCCGACGTCGCTGCTAGAAAAAATCTGGAAACACTATTTTGAAGGACCTGTTCGCGGGGGCTGGTACGATAAAGTGACAGAGGAAGGCAATTTATTGTCTACAACCATGCCCGCCTCCTCACTTTATCATATCTTTTGTGCCTTCGATTGCTTTATTGAGTCCCAGTGAACTTATCCTTTCTAGCGGTTTGGCCGTCGCGCAATGCTTTTGGGTAGGAAACAAAACGCCAAAGATCCATTTTATTTAGAAACCTGCGATGGTGTTTTAGTGCGAATCCTAGCCGAGCGAAAAATGCAAAGTGTCCGAATACTCGAGTAAACACCGAATTTCTGTGTCTTAACGCCGTTCCATCCAATTCTCCCATTCCGGAACTATGCTGACAATGCCGGCCTAAAACGAAAGGAAAGTATTCAACTCGCAATCCTGCATTTATGGCATCCGCAAGGAAGACATATTCGTCTCCGATAGGCGTTGGCGAGCCTGCCCCAAATTTTGGATCAAATCTAATGTGTTTATTTTTGATCAAATTTGTGCGAAGCATAATCTCCGGTGTTCCAATTTTGGCGCAATTAAATCTGTTAAGACGTTTTTGTTTTTTTGGGTAGGCTTTTCGCGGTGTATTATCAAAATCGTATAGCTGCCCTACTGCGATATTCAAATTTGGCTTTGAACGCATGATGGCCGCCAACTTGAGAGCCTGGTCCACACAATATTCCTGGCCCGAGTCAGCAAATAGCAAAAATTCTGTTGGGGCTCTTGTGATCGCTTCATTTCTAGATTTAGCAACGCCTAGTGTGTCTAATTTAACGATCTTGACATCCGGACGCGAGAGTTCGAGCGGAGATTCCACGGCTAAATCAGTCTGCAGCAGAATTAACCACCTCACTTGGGGGCGACGAGGGGGTATAAACACCTTGTCGAGATCAGAGGTAAGTGTTGAAATTGCGATAGTGAGCACAAGAATATTGCCTCTTTTGTACTTTGAACGAGTGATATACCATGAAAATTTGGGTCGTACGTGACTTAGAGCCTTTGCAAACAGACGCCAACAACCCCCGGCCCATGCGTGCTGGCATGCTTGCAATGACGTTGGCAAAACGGGGGCATGAGGTTGTCTGGTTTACTTCTTCGTTCAACCACTATTCGAAGTTGCATCGATGCACACAAGACTGCACAATTGAGATCGTGCCAGGCTTGAAAGCGCAAGTGTTTAAGTGCTTGGGTTACAAAAGCAATATTAGCCTTAGAAGAGTTGCTCATAACTATCAGTTCGCCCATAAATTTTCACGCTATTGTTCAAGGATGGCTGATAGCGAACTACCAGATGTCATTCTAGCTGATCTGCCGACCACTGAGGCAGCCAAATCAGCTGTGAAATTTGGTCGCAAACATAGTATACCAACAATATTGTCCATTCGGGATCTGTGGCCAGATTTTTTTCTACGGTTTCTTAGCCCGATCTCTCGCGTACCCGCTTATCTGGGTTTGGCACCTATGAGATATCAGGTTAGGTATGCTTGTGCCAACACAACATCGCTAGTTGGTATATCTAAAGCCTATTTGGCATGGGGTCAGGCAAAGGGCGCGAGAGTTGATACATCAAATGATCGCGTTTTTCCGCTCGGTGCTCCTAAGCCAATTACTTTAAGCGCCGCTTCTGTTGAAGAGAATTTGCGATTATTGTCAATCGACTCGAGTAAAACGCTTGTGGTGTTTATCGGATCCTGGGGTAAAACATATGATTTAGAGTTTCTCAAGAATATCTGTTTGGCAATGAGTAAAAGCAAAGACATTCAGTTTGTTATTGCAGGCGATTATGAGAGTCAGCCCGAACTGGCTAAAGAGTTGGCATCTTTGGAAAATACTGTATTGCCGGGATGGTTAAATAGTGAGCAGATTTCGGCAGTATTAACAAGAGCTACAATTGGCTTACTACCTTACATGGAAACTGCCCCACAAGGACTCCCAAACAAGGTGTTTGAATACTATGCTTACGGGGTGTTTCAGATAGCATTTTTGGAGGGTGAAGTATCAAATTTTTATAAGGAGACCAACGCTGGTTTGGCCCTCACCAATAGAAGTATGGATTATGTCTGCGCCGAATTGTCTAAGCAGATCGCGGTCGCTAAGGCCCGCAAAGAGGCGCTTCGCGCAGGTTTTGAGAAAGATTTTAGTGCTGATGTCGTTTACACAAGAATGTGCATGCACATTGAAGATATTGTTTCAACATGAAGGTAAAGGTTGTTCGCTCGTACGCGTTTTATTCGAGAAAGTGAAAACCGATTTATTGTATGCTTCTTTCTTACGGCTGCGGAAGTGATGTTGGTAGGCATACCCAGCCGGCTGGCATCAATTGTTTGACCAATTCTATGCTTAAGGCACTCTGGCTACTGAGGGGTGAGAGTAACTCCTTCGATAAATCGCGTGCCATTAGCATTGATCCAATAATAACAAGCCAAAAGCCCCCCGTTAGGCAATAGCAGACCACACGGATAACCAATGTCTTGAGTTTTTGCTCCAGTGCGAAGTACTAATTCCTCGCCTTCAAATTTACCGGTGTGGCGGTTCATAAATTTGCCTTTTATAGATGACACCTTGCTCCGGAATGCATAGAGCACTATTGCCCAATCAGAACTCACGGTAACCACTTGGAAAGGATGGCCAACCACATCGTCTATTAATTCAGGTAGATTCCATGTGTATCCGCCGTCTGAGGAGCGATTTATCGCTAGCTTGCCTTCGGCGCCAAAAGTACGATGTAAGGCAATAAGATCGTTATTGGTCAGGCGATAAAGCGTAGGTTCCGCAAACCCTATATTTGTGTCCTCAACGTCGGTCAATGGACCGCTAAACTGCCATGTTTCGCCCTGATCGACGCTTTCGTAGATAAAACAACGAAAAGCTGAAGCATTGTCTTTGCGGTCATAGGTGCCAATCAGTAAGCGACCATCATCTGCCATGACGGCTTGGCCTCGGTGGCGGCCACCGTGCCAGACCCGCTGGCCAGGAATCAGATCAGGATATTCGGGCAGTCCGGGAAGATAGGTTCGTGGCTCCCACGAGCGGCCTTCATCTTTGCTTCGTGCAGTAAAGGATCCCCAAAATTGTGATGTAATACCAGAGGATTTTTCTGTAAAAAAACCGGGGCCCTCGCGCGGTGTCAGTCCATATGCCTGCGGCCGCCAGGCAAATGAACTCATGATAATATCACCATTTGGCAAGCGCATCAGATTCGGGTCTTGGTCTGCCGCAAATAGGTCAACTGGGAACAGGGCAATATCTTTAGCCCTAAAATGTGCATCCAGCTGTGTGAGTGCCAGTGAAGAACGAGGGTGTAGGTGTTGCTGGTGCCCTATACCGGGAACGGAGTTATCTCGTTCATTTGGAGCAACGCGGAAGGACAGTAAAATTCCGCCTGTTGTTGCAAGGAGACTGGGAAAGCTGGCCATAACGTCTGAATCTTGCCAGACAACAAATGGCTTGGAGATAGTGAATTGCGGGAGCCCTTTTTGCGGTGAAAGGGCGGGAAAGTTTGTGGGCGTTTTGGGCCATGAAGCGGGGTTAAGCAATTGTTCGACCACCCTTGGAAGTGTTTGCTGCACAATGCAGACATCTGCCCATGTTAATGGTGGATTGGAGAACAACTCTGCCACTTCCTGCAGTTGTTCGGTGCTGTCAACACCCATTACTATCCCGTCGATCCAAGTGAATGCTCTTACATATGCAATACATAGATCAGCAAGACTGCTCCGACCAAACAGCTCCACTAAAACTTGGAGCTGTGCGAGTATTGCGCTTGGGTCAACTCCATCAATAATAGGCCAACTGTCCGGCAAATGTTGCGACAAAAGCCCCTGAAGAAACACACTGCGTACATGCACGGTTATTTCAGGGCGTGACCGAAGTTCCGCAATTTGGGGCCACCAGCGCCAGTCAAGCAGGTTAAAGGGTAGTTGGATGTGGCGTACCTCGGAGTACCCGAGCGCCTGCTCCAGCTCCCTTGGAGTTTGCACAGAGACCCCTAAGGTGCCAATTTTCCCAGTATTCTTTAGCTCGTTCAACTTTTGCCATATGCGCCCGCCACAAGCTTGGAGGTGTTCGGCGCGATGTAGCAGCAAAGTGTCGAGATTTTCCTGACCTAGTGCTGTTAGCGAAGCAGAAACGCTCGCTTCGGCGGCTTCTATGGTTTGTGGGTCAAGCGGTGCAAGCTTAGTAATAACAGAACAATTATGGCTGCGAGCGCGCATATGCCGACCAATTCGGGCCTCGCTCTCACCGTAAGCACGTGCTGTATCCAAGGTGCAACCGAGTTTGACGGCCTCGTCCAAAATTGCATAGGCCTCGACCTCCTTCATTGTTGCAGCGTTTTTGCGTAAACCGTAAGGCTGGCCGAGTTGAACGGTTCCCAAAATCAGGTTGGGGTGCGATAGGGCCGAGGCCGATCGATCTTGTAAACGTGTGACTAGGTCCCGCCAGGGAATCGCCACTGGATCAGAGACACCATCAAAAATTTCCGCTACACGTAAGTAATCCTCGAGCGTATCCACAGTGCAGCGCAAATAACCGAGATCAGCGTGAATACCACCAATGGGCGCGCGCATTAACGGTTGGTGTGCCGCTCGGATGGTAGGGGTGACATGTTCGCGAACGTAGGGGTCGTCCGGGCTTTTCACATCAGCATCGCGAAGTTCGCGTACATAAAAAACTTCTGCTGCCAGGCCATAAGGAAGCCATTGCCCGTCATTGCCATATGCCATATAGCGGGCATTTGAGGTCACGAAATTCTCTAAAATCTCCGAAAGGAAGTCGCCATCCGGGAAGGGGTTATCACAAGTTAACCGAACACAGATTGCACTATCGTCAAGGTCCTGAGTGCCCAGCAGGAACCGACCCAACACATCATCTAATGGACCTTGTATCACACGCAAATCTGCTTGTGTTAGCGTGCGCGCAAGCTGCCGGTCTTGTGCGCTGTCAGGTATTGCCACAACTACATCAGCACCACCGCGGGCAGCGCGTTTGGCCGCTAATACACTTAGTGCCATGCCACCAACCGGCAGAAGTACTTTTGACGGTAAGCGCGATGAGGTCGTACGCGCTTGTAGGATGACGCGAAAGCGTGGCAAATCTACCATGCGGTCCAACCTCCATCGACACACAAATTCATACCAGTCACAAATTGAGCATTTGCTGAGGCCAAAAAAACAAGGGGCCCAATCATGTCTTGCGGAGTACCTATTCGCTTCATGGGTACTTTTTTTACCAGCTTTTCATAGAACTCCGGCTTCTCTTCGCGGAAACGCAATGGTGGGAAAGGACCGGGGCTTATTGCATTAACTCGGATACGTTGGGAAGCCAAATGCACGGCTGCGTAGCGAGTATATTGCAGCAGCGCACCCTTTGCTGCCCCGTAATACGGCGGGCTATTTTGACCGGAATCGCCGTAAATATCTGGGTCGGGGCTGACATGACCATACATGGATGCGATGTTGATGACTGACGCATCTCCGTGCTTGGCAACCGCCGCCTGAAAACATGGTTCTAGGCAGCGGACAAGCTCTGCTGCGACTACCACGGCTATATGGTAAGCTTCACTATAGTTTTCCGCAGTCGCGGCCTGCAAAGTGCCAGTGGGACCTGCATAAGCATTGTTTACAAGTATATCGATCACTTTACCTCGTGCAGTATATTTTGCGGCGAATGACCGCACCGTTTCGATCTTGGAAAGATCAAGGACGGTATACTCTGCGCTTTGCCCACGTGCGATTATCGCCGATACAGCATCTGTCAGCTTTTTGGTGTTTCGCCCAATAAGGTTCACATGTGCCCCTGCCGCTGCGAGGCCGTTGCTTAGCGCGATTCCTAAATGTCCTGCGCCGCCAGTTACAATCGCTGTTTTGCCTGAGAGATCAAAGCTGTAGGGCGCCAATTCGTCATAAGGAAAATCAGTTGCATGCATAATTTTGAACCATCTAAGTTGAAGCAGTGTGCTGGAAAACAATCAGGGCTTATCAACCTGTTGGAAATAATCGGTAATATAGTCACGCCCTTGCGCAATCAAATCTGAATCTCGCATATCAAAGCGTGGGATGATTCGGCATGAATGCCAAACGGCATCTTGGTATGCACCGTTT
Organism: Maritalea myrionectae; assembly: GCF_003433515.1. Taxonomy (GTDB): domain Bacteria; phylum Pseudomonadota; class Alphaproteobacteria; order Rhizobiales; family Devosiaceae; genus Maritalea; species Maritalea myrionectae. The sequence continues at coordinate 2,298 of NZ_CP021332.1, read as the reverse complement.
AGATCAGGCAAACCACTTAAGCGAATGGCATGAGTGACTTGTGGCGATCGCATCAGATAAAGAGTGTGCGTGCCTACTGAACACGCTAGCTCTAGAACAGCGGTACAGATGGAGACCACTAGATCAAGACAATTGCTGAGCGCAGCCACACCTTCTATGTCATCGAATAGATCTAACTCAGGGAATTCAATAAATCTTTCACCCAATGTAGTCCGAAGAAATTCCAGTTCGTCTGCTCGAAGGGCATATTGCAGATTGACAAAGCACAGGTTTGGATTGTCTAGCAACGGCAACCATTGAGACAATTCGAAATAGTGGGGTTCACGATTATATGTGCGCCGTCCGCCGCGCCACGACAAGCCCACCACTCTACGACCGTTCGTACGCGCCTCAAGCTCGCGCAAGAACTTTTGTTTCAAGGTGGGGTCCGGTTTGAGCACAGGTTTTGTTGGGCTTTGAAACACACGAGAGCGATCAATGCATTGAGCTTCAAAGTAGTGCCGCCCGCGGACCCATATATCGGCTTTGCGTCCTCTCTGAATCAGAGTATCAGACATAATTTTGCGCATGGGTTCGTTTACAGCTAGCTTGCGGTTGTCCATGCGCTTATTGAGAATGCCAGGAAAATCACGGAGTACAGGAATCACGTTTACCTCTGGAAAGGAGCGCGCCAACAGGCTTTCCAGTCGCGGATCGCAAGACAAAGTTGTCTTTCGGGCATCCCGCACGATATTGTGCAGTACACTTGTATAGCGGATCTCGTCGCCAATTCCCATATCGGATAAAACCATAACGGACTTGCCGGTTAGGTCTGGATTTCCAGTTAAGATTCGGCATGGCCATTCGTGGATAGGATATGGCAATACGATTGGTGCCTTTGCGATTGATTCACGCTGCAGGGCGCGTGCCTTTTTCATATCGCCGACCATATCCGCAAGGAACATCATTCGGCGCCTTAACCTAGCTTGGTGCATGAACTCGATACCCAGGATCTGTGGCGGGCCCCTTAACAGAAACCTTGAAGAGGCAAAATCGGCGAGCGTGAGCGCCAAGGTATAATCGCGATCAAACTCCGTGCACAAAGACAAATCGGCAAAAGCACTCGCATGGTTGGGCGACTTTATGAGCACACTTTTTAACCACGGCAGCGCCAATTTGATTTCTCCCGCCCAAGCATAAATATGCCCAATGATAGCGCTCGCTTCCACCGTCATGTTCGCATCGGCGAAGCTTTTTTGCATCAATTCGATCGCTTCTGGCACCTTGTTTTGCGCTGCGAGAGTTCCCACCATATCGTAAAGAATTTCAGCGGTAGGGTTATTACTTTCTGCAAAACGCTTAAGTGTCAGGAAAGCGGTTGACGTCTCGCCTAGCAGCATTTGACTCCTTGCTATGGCCCTGACTGATGCCGGATGTGTGTTCTCATGCTTTGCGAGCTTTTCCAGTTGCGCCAACGCGTTAAGAGGATTGTTGCTCCTTACATAAAGTCTGGCAAGCGAAACCACCACCCGCTGGACAATTTCAGGGTTCTTTATCTGCAAGCGCGCCTTTTCGGCGACGTCGATGGCTGGTGACACCCATCTGTCAGAAGGACATTGGCGTCCGATATCGACAGCCAATGACGCGATCATTCCATCGTCGGGTAAAATATTGTTTGCAGCGAAAATTAGTTCTGCGGCGCGCTCTAATGCGCCCAGCGCTCGTGCAGCACGGGCGGATTGATATAGCAACAGCGGGTTCTGGCTTGAAAGCGGGGTGGCTGTTGTGATCTCCATTAATACTTCGAGATCCTCGAAGTATTTTTTATGTAGTGCTATTAGAAACGCAAACACTATCGTATCCATGTTGGCCCGGCTTGCTTTTATCTCTTCCATGGCACTTGCAAAAATTGCACGCAGATCGACGTTTTTCGAGAAAATGTCTAACGCTGCCCCTGATATCGTATATCCGTTTGTGGACAGCAAAGTACGATGTATCGAGGGGATGGCGGTCGCATTGTCACCTGCATAATAACTGCATAATGCACAGTAAGCGCGAATTTGTTCACTCTGCTGGTATCGTTCTGGTAGCCGGCTATAATAGCGTGCGAATAGTGAGAGTAAGTCGGTCTTTTTTAGTATGTCGAAAATTTGTGATGAGGCGCTGAAAACAGAAGTAGTAGGAGCTAACGTAACCAAACGCACAGCCGCTTCGTACTTCTGGTTGCCTACGGTAGCATCGACGGCCTTTAACAATTCAGGTAGAGTAGTGGTAGAAGGCAAATTTGCAGCTTTAGTTTGTGGTTTAACTGGAAGCTGC
>NZ_CP021330.1:630000-632500 GCF_003433515.1 Maritalea myrionectae | reverse complement strand
ACTCGAATTCTTCAGTTGGCGGTGCCGCCTGTTTCGTTCAAGCTGTGGGCGGTGATAAGGGTTGCCCCGGTTAGAGTCAACACCTTTTATCTTGGCCCCATCATTTATTTCATATTCGGGCCCATATTTCACCATCGCGGCCAGGTGATTGGGGACAACATGCTTACAGCCGATGCGCATCCCCGCCTTTTGGCCGGAATGCTGCTCGGAACACCAGGACAGCAACGATCGCTTCAATGGCATAACCGACGCCAAATAGCAGATATACCCATGGAAAATTCGGCTCTTCCCATACAGGAACAAATCGATTCGCTATTTCAACTGGCAGAATCAGTAGCGCAAATAGAAGAATCGCGCCGGGCGGCCAAGCTTTGACGCGGAGAATCGCTTGTTCATAGACCATCGCCATCGCAAACATCATCAAAAAATAGCCCACCAGCACAAAGCTGGCCACGCCAGCAATACCGTTTAGAATCGGTGTGTAGTGCCACAAATCAAAAAAGATGCGGACAGCCTCTACACCGATTCCCATAAAGACAGAGGCGAGATAGAAGAACAAAAGTCCCGATGCTGTAAAACTGTGCTGTGATGGTGGTGCGCGAAGGCTCGCCGCGCCGGCAATCGCGGTCAGATAAAAGCCATACCACCAAAATGGTGACGGCCCGACATAAAGAATCAGTGTGCTCGCAAGGAAAATCAGAGCGAGGATAAGAAAAATGAACGGCCTTCGACGGCGAAAAGCCACCATGGCGGAACCTTCAATAGTTGGTCAGATGAGTGATGTTAGACCTAACACCCCCCTAAACGCAAGAAACCCCACCGGCTATTTCTAGCAGGTGGGGTTTTTTGTATATTTTACATCGTAGAGATAATTTTGCTTTTAGCAGACTTGGCAACGACCTACTCTTCCATGCCTTAAGACAAAGTACCATCGGCGCTGAGGTGTTTAACGTTCGAGTTCGGAATGGGATCGTGTTCTGAGCACCTCGCTATAATCACCAAGTCGGCAAAAAGCAAAATTTCGTGAAGTTAAATATGCTCAGGATGTTTATCCTGAGTGATGATGTTCGTGTTTGGTATTGGTGTTACGGACATTGATTAATGAGAACAATCAAGCCAATCGAGCTATTAGTACCAGTAAGCTTCACACATTGCTGCGCTTCCACACCTGGCCTATCAACGTGGTGGTCTCCCACGGCTCTCAAGGGAATGCTAGTTTCGAAGGAGGCTTCCCGCTTAGATGCTTTCAGCGGTTATCCCGTCCAGATATAGCTACCCTGCTATGCTGCTGGCGCAACAACAGGTCCACCAGAGATCTGTTCACCCCGGTCCTCTCGTACTAGGGGCAACTCTTCTCAACATTCCTACACCCACGGCAGATAGGGACCGAACTGTCTCACGACGTTCTAAACCCAGCTCGCGTACCGCTTTAATTGGCGAACAGCCAAACCCTTGGGACCTGCTCCAGCCCCAGGATGCGATGAGCCGACATCGAGGTGCCAAACAATGCCGTCGATATGGACTCTTGGGCATCATCAGCCTGTTATCCCCGGCGTACCTTTTATCCGTTGAGCGATGGCCCTTCCACGCGGGACCACCGGATCACTATGACCGACTTTCGTCTCTGCTCGACTTGTCAGTCTCGCAGTCAGGCGGGCTTATGCCATTGCACTCGACGACCGATTTCCGACCGGTCTGAGCCCACCATCGCGCGCCTCCGTTACTCTTTGGGAGGCGACCGCCCCAGTCAAACTACCCACCACACACTGTCCCGGACGCTGTTACGCCGCGGTTAGACATACATGACGATAAGGGTGGTATCTCACATTGCGGCTCCATAGCAACTAGCGTCACTATTTCAAAGCCTACCACCTATTCTGCACATGCCGACACGAATGCCAGTGTGAAGCTATAGTAAAGGTGCACGGGGTCTTTCCGTCTAACCGCAGGAACCCCGCATCTTCACGGGGAGTTCAATTTCGCTGAGTCTATGCTGGAGACAGTGGGGAAGTCGTTACGCCATTCGTGCAGGTCGGAACTTACCCGACAAGGAATTTCGCTACCTTAGGACCGTTATAGTTACGGCCGCCGTTTACTGGGGCTTCAATTCAATGCTCTCACATCTCCTTTTAACCTTCCAGCACCGGGCAGGCGTCAGACCCTATACGTCGTATTGCTACTTCGCAGAGCCCTATGTTTTTAGTAAACAGTCGCCACCCCCTGGTCTGTGCCACCCTCCCTGAGTTGCCTCAAAAAGGGTCACGCTTATCCCGAAGTTACGCGTGCAATTTGCCGAGTTCCTTCAGCATAGTTCTCTCAAGCGCCTTAGTATTCTCTACCTGTCCACCTGTGTTGGTTTAGAGTACGGTCTATGTTGGTGGAGCTATTTCCTGGAACCTGCTCACGGCCAGAACCAATCCGATAAGGACTGACCGATCTACAAATTCGTCACTACCACCAGGTACAGGAATATTAACCTGTTTCCCATCGTCTACGACTT